>RFIL01000556.1 GCA_003695285.1 Calditrichota bacterium | reverse complement strand
TTCTGTTCGGTTTGGATATAGAACTTAGAGGTTGCTTCATAATAAAAAGTAGAATTTGGATCTGGTGGTTTAAAATTCAGGCAATGGCATTTCACTCCTACCCGGGGGAGCCTGGTTCCCCTCTCCAAAGGTAGCCAGGCTCAGGATAGAAGTATTCACTGAATTTATCCAGCTTCGAAAAAAATGGCCTAAAAGAACAACTGCAAAATTATTGAAAAAAAATGTTGGCTCAGAATTCAATATCCCTTACACAACTTTCTATTGCTTTATTTTTGAGCCTTAAAATTTTCCGGATACAGCACTACCTGTACATAATTATTTTCATTGAAATAGGTTTGCGCAGCAGCTTGAATATCTTCCTTGTTTAACCCCTCTATCAATTTTGGAATATTAAGTATCTGTGTCGGTGGTTCATTCAACAGCGAAGTATACCAGAGTGCACCTGCCCAGTAACTATTTTTCTTTAAATCGACTTCATATTTTCGCCTTTGAGTTTCCTTAACCTTTTGCAAATAAATATCATCTACCGGCATTTCTTTCAGACGGTGAATTTCTTGAAATACAATTTGCAAAAGTTCCTGCACCCGCTCAGGAGCACAGCCAAACGAAATGTGGATGCTGTAATCCGGAACCGGATAACGTTCCGGGGATGCCCAGACCCCAACGCCATAAGTACCCCCTTCATCCTCCCGCAACTTTTCCCGAAGTTTAATATTTAACACCGAAGCTAAAGAACGAATCAGAAACCGATTTTTTTGATTCCACTCAAAGGGACCGGTAAATACGATTCTTACCTGACTTTTAGGTTCCACACCTTTAAATACTTCCTTTTTAATTACCCCTGTAGGATAGCGAATGCCCACATCCTTCCAGGTTTCACTTCGATTCTGAGTTGGCAAACTCCCCAGATATCGGGCAACAAATTTTCGGAAGGTGGGTAAATCTATGTTTCCAACAAAGACAAAAGTAAAGTCTCCAAGGTCTGCAAAACGATCCCGATAAATTTCAAATGATTTTTTTAAATCCAGTTGTTCGACCATATCCAGAGACCAGGGCCGAGTTCGGAAATGATGCTGAGTGAGGGTCACGTTAAGAGTATCCAGAAATGCAACTTCAGGATTTGCAAATCGATTCTCCAGCATTCCTTTCAGGCGGGTTTTATAGGAGAGAAAAGCGGTACTATCCATCCGTGGAGCGGTGGCATACAGATATATCAACTGAAACATGGTCTCCAGATCTTTCGGAGAAGCACTCCCCCTGAATCCCTCAAACAGGCTATTAATCCATGGAGAGACCGTCACTTCTTTACCGGCCAGTTTTTTCTCCAGCGTCACCAGATCGAAATCTCCTATCCCACCCTGGGTTACAATCTCGTCGGCAGTTAAAGCAGCGATATAGTCGCTATCGGCCACTAAAGAATTCCCTCCGGGACTGAACGCCCGGAACAACAATTCATCATTTTTAAAATCAGTGGGCTTCAACAAAACAGTGATGCCGTTGGACAGTTTCCATTTAACGACACCCAGTTCGGATATCTTTTCTTCGGAGATGATGGTTCCCGGTTCGGGTAAACGGGGCAATAAAGGTGCATCACTAACTTCTTCCTCATAGGGTTCCACTACCATCTTTGCAACTCTGTCAAACACCCCGGCAAGTTGTTTCTCATCAGGAACGTTAACTCCCTCCTTCTCCGGCGCGCTGACCAATACCACCCGATTCCCATCGGTGATAAATTCTTCTGCCAACCTGTTGACCTCTTCCAGGGTAATAGTGGGGATGTGTTTCTGATAAAGTTGATATTCCAGTTCAATCCCCGGGATGGGTTCCTGCTCCAGAAAATTGCGGATGTATTCTGCTGCAAATTGTCGAGAGTCCGTTTTATCTCTTTCCTGATATGCACTCTCCATTGATCGTAGAAATTCCTGTTTTTGGCGTTCCAATTCCGCGCTGGTAAACCCAAATTGTTTCACACGTTTGGCTTCCCTCAGCACAGCTTCCAGCCCTCTTATGATCTCGCCTTCTTTTACAGCGGCTCCAAGGATGTAAAATTCCTTGGTCCGTACAAAACGCCCCTGACCGGAATAGGCATATAAGAATGGAGGATCCGGTTGATGCAATAACTCCTCAAACCGGTTGTTAAACATGCTGTTATACAGGGCTTCCACTAACATTTGTCGATAAGCGCCTTCGGTTGATTGATCCCGAACATCCCGTTTAAAATAGATTGACACACTGCTTCGGGTGGCTTCTTTGTCGGTAGCAATCGCATAGAGCGTTCCCGGATGATCCGGGACAGGATAGAGAGGTCGTTTAATCGTGGTTTTCGGGGGAGGAATCTGGGAAAATTTTTCATGGATAAGCCTTTCAATCTCTTCCTTCTTAAAATCCCCAACTGCTACCACAGCCATTAAATCGGGGCGATACCATTTTTGATAAAACTGGCGCAAAGTCTCATGATGAAAAGTATCTAACACCGCTTTGCTGCCGATTGGGAGGCGTGTGGCATAGCGGGAATTTTTAAAGAGGATGGGAAATTGTTTATCTCGCATCCGGGCGGCAGCCCCTCTACCCAACCGCCATTCTTCTATCACAACCCCTCGTTCTTTCTCTATTTCCTCATCATTAAAGCTGACAAAAGCTGCCCAATCCACCAGAATTTGAAATGCAGTGTCAACAATCGTTGCCTGGTCAGTTGGTATTTGTAACATATAGACTGTTTCATCAAAACTGGTATAGGCATTCAAATCCGGGCCAAACCTCATCCCGATGGATTCCAGATAATCCACTAATTTATGTTTCTGAAAGTGAAGCGTTCCGTTGAACGCCATATGTTCGCAAAAATGCGCTAAGCCAAGCTGGTCATCTGCTTCCAACACCGAACCAGCATTAACGACCAGTCGGAGCTCTGCACGTTTCTC
>RFIL01000555.1 GCA_003695285.1 Calditrichota bacterium | reverse complement strand
CCGGAAATCCTTCCTTCTCGGTAACCACATTCAGACAATGATACATGCCGTATATGAAATAAATATAAGCATACCCCGGAGGACCATACATGATCGAAGTTCGATTGGTATAACCACGGGCCGCATGACAGGCCGGATCATCTTCTCCGATGTAGGCCTCTGTTTCCACAATCTTACCAACCATAACAGTATCATCAATCTGCCTGACTAGATACATCCCTAACAGTTCTCGTGCAACCTTAAGGGTCGGTCTATTAAAAAAATCTCGGGAAATCGGAACCAAATTTTTCTTCAGAGCGAATTCCATCATCAATCTTTATTGCGAATGTGAATTTCAATCTTCTTAACTCTGGTTTCTAAATACAATGAACTTTTTCCCTTTACTCCGAAATCCGGATTATTACTTTTTCCAAAGATAGCGATTTAACAGCATCCACTGCCACTTCCCATGCCCCCTCCTGACAGAGACCGCTCATTTTCGCCTCCTCATAAGCTTCTATCAGTGTTTCTAAACAGGCATTTTTTACAGACATCGCTATTTGTATTTTTTGATCATAAGAAAGCATTTCTTCCATGACTGACTCCTTCAATAACATTAATCAGATTTAATCATCACCAACATCATCTTAAACGGGCTTACTGCCTGTAACGCATGAGGTTCGTTTGCAGGCATAATGATTGACTCACCCGATTTCAGATGAAAATCTGTCCCTGAGATTGTAATATCTGCTTCTCCATCAAAGATAAAAACCAGTGCATCATATGGAGCCGTATGCTCGCTCAATCCCTGACCTTTATCAAAAGCAAATAGAGTTACAGTACCGCCTTTTTTTCCTACTAACGTTTTGCTGACAACAGCACCGGTTTGGTATTCGACTTCTCCAGCTAACGATATGACTCGGGAATAATTTTTCTCATTCATTTTTATTTATCCTTTAATTATTAATTTTTTTAACCCTCCACAATATTGAAAGATTGGGGAGATATTTCACACAATAAAATATTACCTAAACTTATCAAGGATTCTAACATTGACAAAAAGTTTTTTTATCAAAATCTCATAACTTTTTCTGATTGATTGTCAAAACAAGATGCGTTGTCAACGAAGTAACTTATCAAACCACTCTATTCCTGGCGTTTCTAAAGAATATTACTGCATTTCCAAACCATTAAAAAAATCTAATCTATTGTAACAACGTTTTAATAATTCTAATTTTAGGAAACATCAAATGGAGGATTCAGTATGAGAAGTTTTTTCATTTTCTTGTTTTTCCTTCCCTTTGCTATATCAGCCCAGGATGTTGCCGGTGAAGAAGCTTTCGGTAAATTCAGCTATGATCAATTCGAAAAACCGGAAGCGTGTAAAAGTTGCCATGTGGACTTTTATTACCAATGGCAACAGGCCATGATGTCTCAGGCCTACACCCATGAATGGGACGAAATTGAATATTTTAAGCTGGCAGTCCCCCATGCTGAGAAAGATGAAAAAGTGGCTGGGGTAAAAGCAGGATGCAACGGCTGTCATGCTCCTATTTCGTTCCTCGCAGGAGATACCCCTCCTCCTCCCCCCGGAGCAAATTCCCGAGCCAATGAATCCGTCTCCTGCGATGTGTGTCATACCATCGTAGGTTTTAAAGGCGACATCCCCTACAACTTCAATTACATTTCCAAACCCGGTCGGACCAAATATGGCCCCAAGCCCGGGTTAGACTCCCCTCATCATCGTACGGAATACAATGAATTTATTACCACGGCTGAGTTTTGCGGCACCTGTCATAATGAGAAAAGCCCCTATGGAGCCTGGGTCAAAGCCACTCAGATTGAATGGAAAGAGGGTCCTTATGCTAAACAGGGAGTTGTTTGTCAGGATTGCCATATGCCCAAGGCAGAAGGGCGTAATGCTGTGATGGTTGAAGGTACTGACATGGTAGCACAACATTTGTTTCATGGGGCTCATGACAAAGGGAAGTTGCGTGGAGTCATCGAGATGCGTATTCATCCCAATGAGAGGGAACTGGAACCCGGTGAAACCGTGGTCTTTTCCCTCCAGTTGCATAACGCCAAGGCGGGTCATAAAGTACCATCGGGTTCCGCTGAAGAGAGGGTCCTCTGGGTACACGTGGAGGCTATCACACCAGATGGAACAGTCTATCACCTGCCTGTGGACAAGAAGGGATTCGAAGGAGAAGAATACACCATTGCCTCGGACGTCCTGGCTTACCAGGATATGGCTATCCCGCTGGGATTAACGGATTTTAAAGGGATTCGTCGGGAAGAGGTGCCCATTGGGGACCGAATATTTCGAAAACCATATTTAGATCCACAGGGTCGTATGACCATCATGCAATGGAATACGGCCTCTTTTGGTCCGGATTACCGAATAGGACCACGAGAAACTAAGATAGAGACCTATACCTGGATCATACCTGATGAGATTCCCCCCGGACGGGTAAAAATCAAAGCGAGTCTCTATTATCGAAAACTCCCCAAACCGGTGCAGGAATTTTTAAATGTACCGGAAGAAGAATCTAAAGAAGTTTTAATTAATACGGCAGAAACATACATCGAAATTCTCGAATAAACCAGGAGGAGATTAAGTTATGAAAGTTCAACGATTAATGTTCTGGATGTTACTCATTTTCTTCACATCAGGAACTGTTCAGTGGGTTTACGCCATTCCGGCATTTGCCAGGAAGTACAAAATGAGTTGTAACACCTGTCATGCCCCAATTCCTAAACTCAAACCATTTGGAGAAGAATTTGCAGCTAACGGTTTTGTGATGAAGGGGCAGGAACCGTCTCGCGCTACTATCAACACCGGGGATGATATGCTACTCCTTCAACGCACTTTGCCGGTTGCCCTGCGCCTGGATGCTTATATGCAGTTTAAACCAGACAACGACGTTGAAGAAGTACAGAGTGATTTGCAAACCCCCTATATTTTGAAAATTCTATCGGGTGGGCGAGTCAGTAAAAATGTCTCTTATTATTTTTATTTTTTCTTTAGCGAACGTGGAGAAGTGGCCGGGATTGAAGACGCATACATCTTTTTTAATGATCTCTTTGGCACACCTCTGGATGTCGCTGTGGGGCAATTTCAGGTTTCTGACCCCTTATTTAAACGAGAACTTCGCCTCACCTTTGAAGATTATCAAATTTATCGAACTCATGTGGGTATCGTTCCCTCAAACCTTACTTATGACCGAGGGGTTATGATTTCATACACAACTCCCTGGGGAAGTGATCTCTTCGCGGAAATTATTAACGGTAACGGTAAAAAACCTGCGGATGAGGCTCGACAGTTTGACAACGATAGTTTTAAAAATTTTGCTCTCCGCTGGACACACACCTTTTCCGCACTCCGGGTTGGTGCTTTTGGATATTATGGCAAAACGGAAGAATTAAAATCCATGGAACAGAATCAGATGCTACAGTACGGTCCGGACGCTACCCTTACCCTTGGTCCCCTGGAAATTAATGCTCAATATCTGTGGCGTACCGATGACAACCCTTTTTACAAAGCTCAAAAACCGGATGAAAAGATTAAAACCGAAGGGGGGCTGGTAGAAGTGATCTATGCCCCGGATGGAGACCGAAGTAAGTGGTATTTAATTGGGTTGTATAATCGGGTGGATTCCGACATTGCGGAAAAAATAGCCGGTGCGACACCACTTGATTATGAAAGCATCGGCTTAACCGGAACCTATTTACTGGCACGAAATCTGAGAGTGATGGCCGAGTATAATTATAACATTGAAACAGAAAAAAATCGCTTTACCATTGGTTTTGTCAGCGCCTTTTAAGCTGATTTAAATGAAACTCCGAGATAGAAAAGCGGAAAAGATCCTCGCGGACCTTTTCCGCTTTTTTTACATAGTAGGGGGAATTACCGAATTAACTGCATGCGTCGAGTTTTTGAGAAATTACCCGCCTTCATAGTGTAGAGATAGATGCCACTGGCGACAGCACGCCCTTTATCATTTCTACCATCCCAGATTACCGTATGTTGACCGGCGTCAAATACCTGATTGGTCAGTGTGCGTATCGTTTGACCAAGGAGGTTGTAGATGGTAATTTCCACTCGCTCCGTTTCGGGTATACGAAAACGAATCGTCGTGGAAGGATTAAAGGGGTTGGGATAATTTTGTTCCAGAGAGAATTCACCCGGGATATTCTCGCTATCGGCACCCGCAATACCCTCTTTACGAAAGGCACCACCTCCCACATGTAATACCCGCATCATCTCATGATCTTCGTGGGAAAGGATGTGGCAATGCCAGACATAGCGACCTCGTTTGTCGAACTTGGCTTTAATACGGGTAATCTGTCCCGGTAGTGCAGTGACCATATCCTTCCGGGTATTCTCCACATATCCCGCAGGGGTAGGTACCATCGGTCCATAAGCATCGGCAGGATTGGAAGGATGCACAATCCGGAAACCGGTTCCTATAGTTCCATTGTGCTGCACGATGGGTTGATTGACCAGGTAGATACCATCATCAGCCGGTGTAACTCCTGGAGGAATAAACCCATCAACATCTGCATTACTATCCCAATGTATCATCTGACGACCCAGAACTTCAAAATGGACCAGATGGAGATGAATGGGATGTGCATCTCCGGTAACGTTCCAGATCTCCCACTCTTCAGTGGAATTTAAAGCAGGATTTTCAGTAGTCGGGGCATGCCAGGGAATGGACCCTTCCATTTGTCCTACCAAACCTGCAGCAATATACTCCTGAGTGTTCGGCCAGTAGATGGGTCTCCCACGATGATCCGTTGCCGGTTCAGCAGTACCCAACAGCGGTTGTAACCGCCCGTATTCATCGCGCCCTTCAAACAAAGCCACCTTACGGATGCGATCCGGAGGATCCGGAACATGCGGGCCAAATGCAATTCCCGTAGGCGTCATATCCGGGATTGAATTATCTTTTGGTAACACCACATCAAATGCCATGATGCGATCCGTTTCTGCAAATACCTGCACACCCGGGAGATCACCACCAAAGGGTTCATCACCTCCAATGTTTTTCATAATGACTCGATTTCCGGGGGTCACAGTTTTGAAATCGACAATGATATCATAGCGAGCCCCGGTTTCGATCAACAGAGTATTCACCGTCGATGGGCTGGAAGCCAATCCCTGATCACTTCCAATAACGGTAAAATCCAACGGGCCATTGACAACCGTACTTAAATCGGTGGCATTGGGAGGTACTTCAAAGAATTGAATGGCCAGGAATCGACTATCGCACCCATTCAACAATCGAAAACGATAATTGCGCGGTTCGACATCCATCCTGGGCCAGATAACTCCATTAACGACCATATGATCTCCAAAGAATTCCGCCAGTGCTGTTGGACCTCCACCGGTAAATGGCGGATCCGGAAGCATTCCTGAGGGAATTTCATTGGTGATAAAGTCATCATAAAACGGGTCACCCGGGTAGGCAGGATAAAAAAGCTCGCCATTCGCCAGGAACATTCGATCCTGAATGGCAAAAGCCGCTTCATAGGGATAGACTGGCAAACTCAATGAATTATTCACCAGCCCGCTGTCATATTGATCCCTGACAATGAAGAATCCGGCCATCCCTGCATATACATTGAGACGGGTAATCCCAAGTGCATGGTCATGGTACCATAACGTCCCGGCGGGTTGATCAATATGGTAGCGATATGTTTTACGACGCCATTGTGGACCCACCACTTCCCAGCGAGGACTGAAGAAGAACTCCGGATTTCCATCAAATTTAAATGCGTTATGCCCACCATGCAGGTGGGGAACGATAGGAATTCCCGCATTCTGGATGGTGTATTGAGTATACCCGGGCAGACTATAAGCCCAGTGTAAGGAGGTATCTACCGGAACCGTATGGGGTAGAAATCCGTTGGCATCTTCCAGCTCATTCAACCACCGTACCCGAACAAGATCCCCTTCATTGACCTCAAATGTTTTCCCTGGCCAGGTATAAACACCACCCTGCCCATATCCAAAAATACCGGTTGGTAGTGGATTTCCATTGGCATCGACCAGACCGGTGTACTGATAGGTTGCCCCAACGCCAACTTTATATAGGTTGGTACCCGGTCTCGGGGCAAATTTAAATCCCGGGTCTAAGGCATTGGGTACCGGATTGGCAAATTTGGGCTGTAAAGCCGGATCGCTTAAACCAATCCGTGCTGGTACCCCATACAATTTTCGGGTAAACCAACCACCCGGCAACATTGAGATGGCACCTGCCATTCCCATAATTTTAATAAAATCTCTTCGGTCCATAAAACTCCTCCAAAGCAGTTTAAGTG
>RFIL01000113.1 GCA_003695285.1 Calditrichota bacterium | reverse complement strand
TTATTGGATTGGTTGTGGAAGGGTGGAATCAAACCCAATTTTAAAGTCGTTGGGGGGATTGCTCTTGGATTTACAGGTATATTTTTACTCATCACTCAGGGGAGTTTACATGATTTTTCTCACATCAACCCTCTTGCTGCAGCGGCTTTGATTTTTGCCTCCCTTTCCTGGGCGACGGGCTCCATCTATTCCCGACATGCCCATTTACCTTCCTCACCGTTTATGGCGATTGCCATGCAAATGTTATCCGGAGGAGTGCTTCTATCTCTGGCCGGGCTGTTGGCAGGTGAACATCAAAAAATTAATTTATCCCAAATTACCCCGCTTTCCTGGCTCTCCTGGGCTTATCTCATCATTTTTGGGGCACTCATTGGGTTTACCTGTTATATATGGCTTTTACGCGTTGCACCGGCTGCCAAGGTTGCGACTTATGCCTATGTGAACCCTATTATTGCGGTGTTTTTAGGGTGGCTCTTTGCAGAGGAGAGGGTTACACTTCAAACCCTTATTGCTTCCGGAATAATAATTACAGCAGTCTTTCTAATCAATTCCTCTAAAACCCGTAAAAAGGTTGAAACGGAACCCTCATCTTCTCCCAATTTACCTGAATTGGAAGAAATTTCATGAGATTCTAACTCATTTCACCAATACCATCTTTCTGGTGAGTACCTTATCATTAACTTTTAATCGATAAAAGTATACCCCGGAAGAAACCGCTCTGCCGGTTTCATCAATTCCACCCCATTTTACCACATAATTACCCGGCGTCAACTTCCGATGAAGAAGGGTCTTGATTTCGCGTCCGGTCAAATCATAGATCTTTAAACTCACTTCTGAAATGGTATGAATGGTAAATGGGATGGAAGTAGAGGGGTTAAATGGGTTGGGATAATTATGCCGAAGCAATACCTGAGATGGCACTTCAGTATGTTGGTCTACCGATACGGGTATTCCCAGAAACACATCATCGATAAACCAATCATCGTTGGGGAAATTTCCACTCCCTCCGGTGCTGCGGAATCGCACCTGAAAACTGGCATGATAAAATGTACCATTGCCACTATTCAAAGTATCTATCAAAATTGTCTCTTGCTGAAAAGGTTGCAATGTTCTTCCAGGATAGGCCTTAACCAGAATCCATTCATCCAAATCATTTTTAAAGTAGACTCTTAAACTATCATTCTCCTCCGGAGCATTTCCATCCCCCTGAGGTTGATACCAATAGCTAAACAAAATACCACTTTGAAATCCGGATAGATCGAGGGGTTTTAATTCAACAATATCTTCACCATTGGGTTGGCCATTTAAATTCAATGCATAAGGCGGTGACGGAGGATTATTGGCCCTATCATTCACTTCCGTGGTGGTGTTTACCCAGATACCCGGGTTGGGTTCCCCATTTTCAATGAAAGGATCGCTGATGGGTAAATTTAACGGGGTCCCTACTGTAGGTGAGACTTCACTCTCATTCGGGGGAATTTCGTTATCAACAACTGAGATCGCCCACTCATAATAGCCTGGAATATCCGGAGCAAAGATGGCAGAATCTGCCAGACCTGTGTCGGAAGGACTCCTCTGGAAAGTGGTTACAAACTCACCATTCTGGTATAATTTAACACCTGCCAGATCATCCAATGGTGTCCCATCAATGTTTGTCGAGGGATTTTCCCAAAACAATTTTACCTGTTGCTCATTCCCTGTAACCACAAACAGATTGGGCGGAGATGGAATCGGTGCCCCACCTGCAATCCAGGATGCCTCCACCACCGGACCTTCAATTCCGGAACTATCCACTTTGGCAAAAATTTCATAATGATATAATTGCCCATCGGTCAGACCTGAGTCCATATAATGTTCTATCCCCCCCGAGATGGAATCAACAAGCTGACCATCCCGTTTTATCATTATCAAAAATTCATTGGGTAAAAGGGTATCACCGGTTGCTAATCTGTCGGGATCATTCCACTGTAGAAACATGGAGTTTGGAGTCTGATAATCACTATAAGCAGCAAAATTGGTTGGCGCTTCCGGAGCACCTAAACTCAGGAATGCCGCCCAGACATCAATCAATCCCATCCCATATGTATTGTCCTCCCCGGGGTAGATATCTGCTGGAGTTTCTCTGGCGGTTTGGTATAAGGCCAGTTTAATTTCACTTCCGGTTAAATGTGGAGCTACTTGCTTCAGCAAAGCAATAGCACCCACCACATGCGGGCATGCCATGGATGTACCGGTTTTGTTTCCATAACCACCACCAGGAACAGCCGAACGTACTCCAACTGCCGGAGCAGAGGCCTCCGGCTTTATCAACTGCGAACCGACTCCTCCACATCGTGACGGCCCTTTACTGGTATTCACATATGCTGGTAAATCGGGAACATTGGCATTAATTCCTCCAGTGGCAAAAGTATTTACCAGCGTCATATTTAAATTCTTCGGTTTGGTTATGGTCGAGGAGTTCGGTGCTCCACCCTGATTACCAGCAGAAAATACCACAGCAATTCCCGCAGCCTCCACTGCGCTCAGCGTCATTGCATAAACAGGATTGCAATCTTCCACATACGGGTCTCGCCAGGAACAACCTATCGCATCGGGCATGTCTTCTATGGTATTGGGATCGCCATCGGGATTCATTGCCCATTGATACGCTGCAATGTTGTTGCTGGTATAATCTCCCCCGGCTCCTATCGTGCGAGCAGCAATCCATTTTGCCTCAAATGCAACACCTATGGTGTCATGCGTAAGGGTATCCAGACCTGCCATTGTACCCATGGTATGTGTTCCATGACTGTTGTTATCAAATGGGAAAGTACTTCCATCAGGATCAAACCAGGCGGCATTTGGGGGTACCCCGGGGTCATTTCCCCTCCAGCGAGCTGAAAGGGCAGGATGATTTCCATCCACCCCGGTATCAAGGCCCATAACCAAACGCCCCTTCCCGGTAACCCCTCTTTTCCAGAGTTTATCAGCATTAAT
>RFIL01000554.1 GCA_003695285.1 Calditrichota bacterium | reverse complement strand
TTGTATACAATCGTCCCCCTCTTTCTTTGTTCAAACATGAATGGCACAAAGGGCATGTTGAAGGTGACACCCTGAATCCCAACCGTTTAACGCTACGCATCCAACCGGATGAAAGTATTCGACTGTTGTTCGGGTTAAAAATTCCGGGTCCGGAAATGGTACTCCAGCCTAATGAAATGGAGTTCTGTTACAGTAAAGTGTTTAATGCTGAACCTCCGGAAGCATACGAGCGATTGATTCTGGATGCCATTCTGGGAGACGGAACCCTGTTCATTCGCCATGATGAGGTGGAAGCTTCCTGGAAATTTGTGGAGGGCATCATCAGGGTATGGGAGGAGCGACCGGACATCGTCATACACCCCTATCGAGCCGGTAGTTGGGGACCGGTGGCAGCGGATGATCTGATGAAAGCTGACGAGCGTTCATGGATTCAAACAAACGGCGGTTAACAGCAAACCGAGGTGATTAGCGAAATTCCTGTTTCACTTCCTTCCCGCATCCCTGATAGGTTTCCATGTGCCGGTTGTCAATCTGCATCATCTTCTGAATATTGCGGCGATCAGTATCATATACAAACAGGGAGCAGAATTCCTGATAATGGGCATCAAAGAATCGTTTGAGGGCGCTACTGTTAGGACGTCGCTGGGAAGTTTTTTCCAATAAATCCACCACCTTTTTAGCCAGTTCTCGTGCCCGGGCAGCATTTTTCCGTACCTCTATATAAAACAGGCATTCATAGTAATAAAACTTCGCCTCCCGGAGAGAGCGGTGGTCGGCATCCGTGATGAGTTTTACCTCATCCAGTCGATACCGCCAGCCCAGTGGATAGTTGCTCACCAAAGCTTCATCAGCAATGTTGGCAGCCTTATCATAGAAGAACGATCCACCCAGCAAAATGTATGTATCCAGCTCCCCGGCAATAACCATATAAATGTAGTAATCTATCAGAGAAAGGAGAGGATCAAACAAGGGGCGATTGTGATCCATAAATTGCCCTCGTTGATAAACAAATTCATATGCCCGATCCACCATATTTTCCCCGGAGGGAGAACTGATCACGAATTGACCGCGATATAGCTTTTCTCCTCCCCGCCGATTAAAGGTCTCAATAACAAAAGATAAGCGACAATCGATGATGATGTCCTGATGTTCCTCAGACCAATTATAGGTGTTTATGTAATCCTCTAACTGACGGGGTAGTTCTCGCAACAAATCCTGGTCTTCGGGCTGTAACCGATCTGCCTGAAGAGTGACTTTTGCCCGAACCGTTTGTGCATTGACGGTCTCCGGTAGCACCATTCCAAAGATGGCCAGCAGAACCAGGAGATGAGTGAGAAAATTTATAGAACGCATAAGAGAACCTCTTATCACTTGTGAATTATTAAATTTAAGTATTATCAGGTGTCTGCACAACTTCGCTATTCATTCTCTAATAAAACCCCGATTAACAAAGGGAGCATGATTTCATGATGTCCCACAAAGTAATACCCTTTCCCGCCACCCAGGGTGGGACGATGCACAACATTCTCAGTGGGGCGATAATGGCGGATCATATCAAATACTGCGGTATAAAACTCATACGCCGGATAATTTAAATTTCGCACGACGGTGAGCGCTTTGAGAAAGACTTCCGGCATAATGACAGATGAACCTGCGTTGACGACAATGCTCCCTTTTTTTAGTTTGGTAAGGGAATGGGTAAATAACTGAAAATCCAGCAGTGATTTTTCCCCAAATGCAGCACCATTTAGATTGGGATGCTGATGAATAATCTCTGTTCCCAACGCCGGATGGATGGAAACCGGTACCTCATTCTCAAGAGCAGCCACCAGTAAACTCAGATGCTTATTCGGAGCATTCATCTCCACCAACTTTTCTGCCACCACTTCCCCGTAGCCCTTATCATTACCCAGATTATCGGTTAACGCCCCATTGATGAACTCAGCGGTCTCCTGCGCCATCCCAAAGGTGCCATCCTGTAAACCGGTAGCCACATCCTCACTGGTAATGCCCCACATGGCGATCTCTACATCATGAATCACACAGGCTCCATTCATCGCCAGATGGGTAATGTACCCTTTTTTTAGTAATTCGATAATTAACGGGTTAATTCCGCATTTTATCACATGTGCACCCATCATCCAGATGACAGTATTTTCTGTCTTCACCGCTTCTCGGAAATGGTTCACAAATTCTTTGAAATCATGACCGATGAGAATATCAGGAAGGGAATCTATGAATTCTTCCAGCGTGTTCCTCCCCCGAATTGGTTTCGCAAAATCTTCTATAGAGACTTTACTGAAACGCTCCTGAATACTGTAGGTTTTGATACCATCGAATGAGAGTTTTTTAAAACGTGACATGAGGATTCCTTTTACTGATGAACGGATATTCTATTTAATTTGTGAAGGTAGAGGTAAGGGTACCCCTTCTATTTTTTCCAACTCTGTGGTGATGGAACCGACCACCACCTTAGATTTCATTTGCACCGGTATTTTATACTGGTCATCGGTTAACCAGATCCATAACTCACCTTTTTGCTTAAAGATAGCCTCCCCTTTTAACCGTGGACTCACCACAATGCAATTAAACTTACCAGCGGCAACTTTTATCCGTTCTTTCCTTTGAATGATGACCTGTAAATTGTACACTTTTTTATTGTCATGATTCACCATATAGACCGGTTCCCCAACCCGTAGTTCCTGAGTACGCACATAATAAAAGGCTGCCAGCACGTCCAGTGTGTAGGGAGGAATCGTCAACTGGAAATGTTCATTGGTTTTTACCCGCAGTGGCTCTTCATTATAATAGCGAACTTTTTGAACATTCGCGATCCCATGCTCCTGATCATAATTGACAAATAGATCGAGTTTATATCCTCCCTCGCGTAATTGTTTGTTGTAAATCCAGGAAAAAATCCCTCGGGTATCCACAAACGTTTCCACACTATCCCGTACTTTGTAAAACACGTCAAACGTCTTGGTGGAACGCACGGTGGAAACAATATGATAGGCACTATATTGATCATTTATCCGAACCGTATCTTCAACAGCCATCACCGCGTTACCAGCTTTAATAAATCCATAGCGAACTTTAAAATGTAACCGTTCACCCACCCGAAAAGCATTGTTGGGAACCACCCTGTTCAGTTCATAAACGGGGAGGGTATCAATCGGTGATGTTACGATAGAATCAACGGTAAGAGAATCCACCACCATCGAATCCGTTACCAGTTGTTTCTGAATAGAATCCTGAACCTGAGATGAGTCTGCCCCGGGCCCCCTCGGGATGGAATCCACCACAGTGGTATCAGGTGGTACCGCCAATGCCATTGCCACCCCGTTACCTTCTGTTCCAAAAGGATATATGAAAAAGAAAAGCAAAAGAAAAACACCACTTCCCAGAAACAATGACCACACTTTGAGCGACTTCATGAACCTCCCATCTCTATCATCTATAAAGGGCATAAGATAGAATATTATCAGGGAGAAGGAAAGGGAGAAAATTAGTGGGGATATAAAACGTCAGAAGGGATGTCGGATTACCGAATGAGTTTCGCTCGAATGCTCTGCACCGCATTTTTAATCATTGGATCTTTGGATATTGCTTCTTCCACTTTTTTGTAGGCATACAAAACGGAAGCATGGTGAATATCGGAGAAGTGATAACCGATGCTGTTCAGGGATTCCTGAGTCAGCTCCCGACATAAATAAATGGTAATCTGACGTGCTTTGATGATTCGTTTTTTGCGTGTAACTCCGGTAAGGATGTCTGTTGGAATTTTGAAGTATTCGGAACAAGCCTGGACCACATCTTCAATAGAAATCTGTTTAAAGGTTGGGGTAATCTGTTCACCAATGTAGGCCTGAGGGCACATACGAGAGAGGATATATCGAACATCATTGAGGGTCATCTCTTTACCAAGCAGGGAAATCTGAGCAATGATTCTTACCAGGACAGCATGCAGGTCATGGAGATTTCGTACCAGATTTTCAGCCAGAAAGTGCACCACCTCCTCCCGGGGCTGGATATTGTTTTCCTGAAAATGATAGCGAATAATTTGTTCACGGGTTGCCTGTTCAGAGGGAGGTATATCGACAATAAGACCACTCTGGAGAAATGCAATCAATCGGGGATTAAAATTTTCCATGACTCCCGGGGAGATATTGGTAGTGACCACAATCTGTTTTCCTCGCTGCAACAACAAAGAAGCGATATATAGAAAACCTTCCTGAGTCTTCAACTTTCCGGAGAGGAGATGGATATCGTCAATGAGTAACCAATCTGCGGAAAGGAGCCTGGAGATAAAATTGTTAAGTTGATTGTTCTGAAGAGCAAATACATACTGATTTAAAAACAGGTCACTATTAAACAGAATGATGTTCTTAGCCCCATCTTTTTCTTTAACCCGATTCCCAATCGCATGCAATAAATGGGTTTTGCCGGTACCCATTCCTCCGTAAATAACCAGAGGATTAAAGTTCCCTAGGTCGGGAGTTTCGACAACGGCCATGGCGGCTTTTTTAGCCAACTCATTTTCCACACCCACAAAAAAATTGGAAAATTGAAATCGGTGATTTAAATCACAAGGTAATTGACTGGAAGGCGAACTCTCCGGGATTGTAATTTCCACTTCAATATCGGGGGTAACTTCCTCCTCAGCTTCCTCTCCCGGAAGGGAAGCCACCACAAACTCAATTCG
>RFIL01000553.1 GCA_003695285.1 Calditrichota bacterium | reverse complement strand
TCCCGATTGACTGGATGCATGCCCTTACAGCCTAAATCCTATAGTTTAGCTAACTGAATAGAGACCTCAAAATTGCAATAAATTAAGCTGTTTTTATCCAGTATTATTTGTATCTTCATTCAACGACATTAATATCTTAACATATTCCAACAACCTATTCCCTTATGAGAAATTAGCGGGGCGGTAGAAAAACGATTGTTTTGATAGTTTGAGTATTGATATTCCATCCTTGAACAAACGGAGGTTCAGGGGGCATTTTCCCGGGTAGTTTGGTACATGGATGCACACATTTGCCCGCAACCAGAGGAGGATTTATCATGTACCGTTTTAGCCTGATTCTATTACTGGTCATCGCCGTTGGAAACTTGTCAGCTCAGGAAATGATATCCGAAAACGATGACCAGAGCATGTTCAACCCTCAGGGGCACCATGAGCCGGAATACCAGAATACCATGCTCATGTTGCCGGTAGCACTGAGACTCAGGGTTTTCATGCCTCGAATCGATGGGTTTAAGATTGATGGGAAACGAGTGAATGATTGGCGTCGTTCCTTTGAAGCAATGTTTGCGTTCCGACCGATGGTCAATATCCCTGCCATTAATACCCGAATTCTTCTCGGTGGAGAATATCATGTTGGGACCACAGGCAGTTATGCCCTTGTTTCACGAAGTCTCACCACTCAAGGAGGACACTTGGGGATAGGGTTTTTATATGAATTTCGGGTGGGAGAATTATCGATTTGTTTGGGTTTACTGGCACAACGGCACATGCAATTGGCCACCGATCTTCCCCCGGGCGAAGAAAACAAAGAAATTGAAGAAATCGTGGAAACGTATAAACGATTAAATCCTCTCAATCGCTGGTTATACTATAACGAATATGGGCCTGCCATTTTCGTGGAGAGTGGTGATATACATGGAAAAGGATTAAACTGGAAGGCCGAGTTATTCGTTTACAGCCCCATCGATTTACCTCTGGTCAGTAAAATTCCCAAGCTGCGAGTGGGAGAACCACATGTCGCTATTGGCTTATTGGTGTTTGAGGTAGAAGATTTGCAATTGCCACTTCTCCGGAGAAGCACACTTAAATTAGATTGGACGATTCATTCGCCGGGGGCGAAATTTGGCAAAGCCCGGGTGCTTACTGACGGCACCGGAGGTATCACCTATCGAAAGAAAGTGACTTATTTAAAACCCAACGGTTCGATCTGGTTAGAAGTGGGTGGAAAGCAAGAAATTGATCCTACCGGTTTTTACCGTAACCGTGAACTGTTTCTGGGAGTCCGGGTTGATGGAATGTTTTTCCGATAAGGAAGGGTGGAGATATTTCACTACAGGCTCATATTGTTACTATGCAGTATAACCCAGAGACCTCACAGTTTCAGAAAAGGAAGATATCAACCGATGAATGATACCCCCTTGTCATGTGATTGTCTTGGGCGTTGAGTGGCATGAGATATTTTACATTGGCGGTGGTTAGATGAATCTGATTTACTTGCTCTACTCTTTTTATTTGGGTGCCTGGGGTGAATAGGTACCCTGAATTTTAATTTCTATCATTGGTAATATTTTTTTCTGAAACCGGTAAATTCCCCTTTGTTGAAAATTACCCGATAAACAAAAGCGGTAAGGAATCCCAGCCCATACCCCAGGATCTGGATGGTCATGGTAACAGGAACCAGAACCAGCATAGCCGGATGCCGATATTGCCAGGCTGCATGGAGTGCTGAGAGAAGTGTAAGAATAAGCCACAAGAGCAATCCTCCCAGAAACAGATAGCGAATGGGGGTAAAAAAAACAGCAAGCAGGGAGGTCAGGAGAGCGATTAGAGTGGCGACTGCTGGGAGAGTATGGACAGGCTCCAGCATTTTTTTATCAATTTTGTAAAGGTTGATCCGTGCCACCCCCCAGTTAAACACCTGACGAAAAAACTTTTTCAAAGAGGTTCGACGCTTGTGATAGACATAGGCATCCGGGATTAGAATCACTTTCGCCCCACTTTCAAGAATGCGGTGGCTGAACTCGATGTCCTGACCATGGCGCAAACTCCCAAAACCACCCACCTTCTGATACACTTCCCGGGATAATCCCATGTTAAAACTGCGGGGATAAAATTTACCCAGACGTTTCCGCTTATGCCCGCGAATGCCCCCGGTCGTGATAAAGGAGGTCATGGAATAGTTGATCGCTTTCAAAAGAGGGGGGAAATCTTCCCGGTAAGAATCCGGTCCACCGAATGCGTCTGCCTGCTCTCGATGAAGTGCTTCATCAATGCGTTGCAACCATAAGGGGTCTACAGTGCAGTCTGAATCAACAAAGATCAGAAAATCGCCTCTGGCTTTTTCCATGGCCATATTGCGCGCTGCCCCCGGTCCCCGGTTTTCCTGAGAATAAAATTTCACATCAAGAGAATGCCTTTCAGTGAATGATTGAACCAGCTCTGCAGTGCCATCGGTAGAACCATCGTCGGCGATAATCAGTTCAAATCGGTCATGGGGAAATTTTAAAGAGAGGAAGGATTCCAGAAGTTCAGCAATTTCCTCTTTACGGTTGTAGGTTGGGACAATGACCGAGTAGAATGAGTAGTGCTTCATTTCCGCAACAGCGTTGTTTTTCATGTGAAAGTTGTTCAGCTCCGTTGGCTTTATTCAATTCGCTCTCGAATGGAGTAGGTGACATTTTCCGCCAGACCGGCTGAGAGCATTTCAGCCACCAACCCAAATCCGACAAATTGCACTCCCACAATAATCGTGAGAATTCCCAGAAAGAAAAGCGGTCTTCTGCCAATACCATGTCCCAGAAACCACTGCCAGGTCAGATAGCTTTCGATGACCATCCCGATCAGGAACAAGACCATCCCGATAAATCCAAAAACATGTAGCGGGCTGGTTTTGAAGCGCGTTAAAAAAAGCACTGTCATCAAATCAAAAAAGCCATTGAAAAATCGGGCGATGCCAAATTTGCTTTTCCCGAATTTTCTGGGGTGGTGTTTAACCGGTAATTCACCCACTCGAAATCCCTGCCAATGGGCTAACACCGGTAAAAAGCGATGCAACTCCCCATACACCTGTAACGATTCCACCACTTCTCGACGGTAAATTTTTAAACCGCAATTAAAATCGTGAATGGGGATTCCGGTCAGTCGGGATGTGACAAAATTAAAGATTCGGGAAGGAAGGGTTTTGCTGAGCGGATCGTAACGCTTTTTCTTCCAACCGGAGATCATGTCGTAGCCTTCTTCCAGCTTGGCAATCAGGGATGGAATCTCTGCCGGGTCATCCTGGAGATCAGCATCCATGGTTACCACGTAATCTCCCCGGGCTATTTTAAACCCTTCCGCTAACGCTGGACTCTTCCCGTAATTGCGCCTGAAACGAAGGGCTTTTAACCAGGGATATTGAGATTTCAGAGATTTTAATACTTCAAAGGTACCATCCGTACTTCCATCATCAACGATGATGACTTCATATGTCAGGGATTGCTCATCAAGAACAGTGGCGATTTGTTTTAATAATTCCGGTAAAGATTCTTTTTCGTTGTAGGCTGGAATAACAATGGAAAGATTCATAGCACCAGTTTAATTCACATTAAGTTGTTTAACTTTAGAGCTCACATCAATGGTATAGATTTCCGGATCGATGGGGATGTTCACTTCCATCTCTTCATAAAAAATAGAGACTCTTTCTTTCTGGTCAACCAGGGTTATTTGAATGATAGAAGGAAAATAAACCCCTCCCACGACTCGGTAGTTTTTAAAATCCTGTTGCAGGAATACCCGATTGTTACGACTCACTTCCAGGCTCTCCAGGAGGCCATTTTCCGGATTGACCAAATACTGATACTCAATCTCGTCTTCTCGGGTGATAAAAATACCATTAACCGTATCCACAAGGGTGACGGCAGGATCCCAATGAATGGGAAATCCCAGAGCGGCATATTTCAATTCTTTCAGACTGACATTCGTTTGCCAGAATCGATTCAGGTAGGGGTCGTCAATGCTTCCGGAGGTAAAAAAATTGTTATATTGATTATAAACGATAAAGCGCTTCTTCCCGATAAACATTTTTCCAACGTCCATCCCCAGAGGACCTTCAGCTTTGATGTACAAATGCTCAGGATTTACCCAGTAGGTTTCAACCGAGACATTTCCGGAAAAGTCCTGAGATTCCACGGTGAGCTTCGCTTTACCATGAAAGGAATCCATTCTTTGAAAATTTTGTTGATAAATTTCCGGCCAGAGGTGGAGTTTGGTGACAAATGATTTGACTCGCATCATTCGCATACCCCCACCGCATCCGGAGAAAAGGATTAACAGGAAGATTCCCAGAATCCAGATCAAATAAGGGCGAAAATTGATTTTCCAGTGCGAAGGCTTTCCCAATCCTTCCGGGCTTAGAAGATAAGAACGCATGATACTATGCTCCGGTTATCCTTTTAACAATCCATTAAGGCTTTATTTTTGCCTTTAAAGCTTTATTATCCGGGTCTTTCTCGTAGGCTTTCTGCCAGTATTCTTGAGCCTTCTCCTGTTCTCCTAATTGATAATACACATCTCCCAAATGTTCCAGAACTTCTGCACTTCCTTCTCGGTGCTCTACCGCCCGTTTAATATAATATAATGCCTGTTGATAATCTCCCAATTTAAAATAAATCCATCCCACAGTATCCAGAAAAGCACCATTGTTAGGTTCTAACTCCAGAGCTCTATTAGCCATCTCCAGAGCTTCTTCCAGGCGAATTCCACGCTCTGCCAGAGAATAACTGAAATTGTTTAAAAGCGTTGG
>RFIL01000112.1 GCA_003695285.1 Calditrichota bacterium | reverse complement strand
TGTTGAACCCCTGCTTTGCCGATTTAAAATCCAATCTGTGCATTGATTAGAAGTTGATGGCGTTTTAACCCGGAGTCATCGGTGTTGATGATATAATTCACCTGAAACTCAGTTGCTCCCGTGGGCCACAGGTTATATCCAAAAATCAAAAGGGTTGTTGTTCCATCATTTAGATCATTGTCGAATTGGTCGATGCGAAAGAGAACCTGAGAGATGTCTGTAAGCATATACCCGCCGGTGAGATGAAATCCGGAAGGAGCAAGATTTAATGGTGATGGGTTCTGAGGTATTCCGACAACACTATCCAGGGAAGCTCGAATATACTCGCCGGCAAGCAGGTATTTTTCATTTTGCCAGCGAAAGTCCACCCCAAACAGGAAGCGTTCTCCATCAAGATGGGCATTACCGGTATAGCCTGGAATGGGCAGGAATGAATCCCGACTGGAAGCGAAATTTATTCCAATCTCCAGGTCGCTGGGTTTACCCTGCACAGTTACTTCCGGAAAAAACGCCAGTCGGGCAGCATAAAGAAAGTTATTGTTCTCATTACCGAAAACCGAAATGCCATTGCCATTAAAAATGCCCACCCGGTAAGCCATAAATCCATTCTGCAAAGAACCACGTGCCTGTGCACCAATATCACGTCCCGGTGCCAGATAAGTAACGACCTGGGAGCGATTGACAAAATCGATGGCATCCGCTCCGGTGAGCAATTCCTTGCTGAAGGGTGATTTAAACAGCCCCAGATCAAGAGTGAAGGAAGGAGAACGATGATAGCTCATCCGGGCATCCAGAAAGGGGCGGGTTCTAATAAAATTCGCCTGTAGAAAGTAGGAAAATTGTTTGTCCAGATTCCCATAAATCTTCAACCGCATATTGGCAATGGAAAAGCCACTTTTTCCGCTGAAACTCCGCTCCAATTGAAAATCGCCCACTGTCTGGAGTAACATGCCCACACTAAGGTAATCCTTTTGAAAACTACTTTTTAAGGCTTCCAGCTTAGGCTCCTTATCCTGCTGAGCAAAAAGGGTAGCGGAACTGAAAATCAGCACCACCATTAACATGAATCGATATGGAAACAGTTTTTTCATTGTTACCTCCGGATTTAGAAAATGATCGTTGCCCCTGTGGTCAAATTCCATCTGGGGGATGTTTCACTTAATCCCCAACGGATTCCACCATCCAGGGTTATTCGTTTGTTAACGGGGAAGTATAGACCCCCGAACACTGTGGTAATATTTTCATGAAGCAATGAACTGACAAAGTTAGTGGAAGTGACTTCTGCCACCCAGATGAGTGGAGCATGATGGGTATATTCCATAGCAAACCCAAAATCCAGAACGTCCGGGTGATTCTCTCCCAGGGTGTATGCGAACATCCCATGAAAGATAAATCGAGATAACGTTTTGGACGCGCTTCCCAGAAAAGTCAACTCATATTGATCCACACCCAACCCTTTCCGGGCGTCTGCTGTTTCACTTTTCAGAATGCCGCTCAATGTCAGATAGGGAATCGTAGCATTCTCAGTTAATAAAAGATATTTACATCCCAGTAGTGCATCACCGATTCCATGAACGAGGCCCGTATGATTCCTGGATATGATATAGGGTATTTCGGCGGAGATGTCAAGCCTTGAACTAAGTCCATAAGTAAATACGAGGATAGGAATATTCTCATTGAGTTGAGGTGACCAGTGAAAATAATCCCAACTCGCTTCAATTTGAAACACTTTTTTACCGGTCATGATTGCGTCCTCTGTATTCAAAGGACGGCCGCCATACATTTGAAACGATGTGCCTATCAAATAGATGATTATCCAGAAAAAAGAAGGTTTAAAGGGGAAAACGTTGTAAAATTTACCACCTTCAGTACAAAAATGACGATTCTTCAACAAAAATGCCCTTTTCTCCATTCAACTCCTCAACTGGTGAATCAAAAACAGGTTCTACTTTTGCTTTCTTTGACGCTTTTGAACCAGAAAATGGGAGAGATACCCCATCCCGAAACCCAGCACCATGGTAATCATGATTAAAATGATGAGCGACATGTGGTAACTCCAGAAGAAAATATGAACAATGGTTACCTGGGTATTCTGCAATAGAATGATAAAAAACAAGATTGCTAAAATGATAAATGAAAGCCGTTTGATGCCGATATCTTTCCAGTTCACGTCACTTCTTCCTTGTAAATTGGTTTTATTGGTCCTTTGATAGTTCTTTGGTTTCCGAGGAAGGATTTAGAAGTTGATCCAGCTTCTGATGGAGCTTCTCAATTTCCTCCTTAATTGGTTTCAATGCTGAAGGAGCGTTTTTGTCGGTGGAAGTTGTCGCTTCCAACAATTCTTTCTCTTTGGTGATTACATCCCGCTGATATTTTAAGAGCGAGTAGTTGGCCATCAGCCACTGGGTGACCACAACCACCAAACCGATAAAGGCGATTAGCGCCACCAGGGGAAATCTTACATCCGTTAAACCTATTGATATATCAATTGGAAGAAAAAACAATTTCCAGTTAAAGATTGCCAAATAAAGGATGATTGCGACATAACTGATTAATAAAATGAGATGTGTTTTTTTTATCATTTTAACTCCTCAAGGGTTCAATTCAAAATTTTATGTGTAGGTTTCTACTAATTCCTACTTTCAATTGTTTAATTCTTATTCTTTGCCGTAAACCGTTTAGAGATTTTTTCTACATCATTTCGCTTACCGATAATCACCACTTTATCACCAGCTAATAATTTGGTATTGCCATCAGGGATGAGCAATTCATCCCCACGCTTTAAAACTGAAATCAAAGCTTGTCTTGGTAAGACGATTTCTTTTAACCGCTTTCCAACTACGTTAGATTTCTCTGAAATTTGTACTTCCTCGATCAAGGCCTGAGCAGCATCTAATTCTTCCAAAAATTTTTTTCCAGTGTAATCATGGGAATGTTGTTTTTCATACTTTTCCAATTCCGCAAGTTTGGATTGATATTCCTGTTCAAGTGACGTCAGACGGTTAAATTGGCCCTGTAGAGTCGAATCTTCAATAATAGATTTTCCCGCTTCTAAGGATTGGTATAACATCTGTCCCAACATCGCATATTCTTTCTTGAGGTTCTTGGATAATAACGCTATATCAAGCTTTAAT
Organism: Calditrichota bacterium; assembly: GCA_003695285.1. GTDB lineage: Bacteria > Calditrichota > Calditrichia > RBG-13-44-9 > J075 > J075. Next base: position 1,887 of record RFIL01000112.1, on the reverse strand, counting down.
CGGGCTATGGCAGTAATATCAGAAGTCTTTTCCTCAAGTTGATTGACCACTTCTTTGGTAACCTCTAATCCTTCCCCGCCAACTTTTTTGCCCTTTTCTACCAGTTTATCACTTACCTGCTGAACTTTTTCACTACCCTGTTTTAGACTTTCTTTTAATTTCTCAATGATACCCATGATATCCTCACATTCGGATGTTTATACAAGATTATTTTTTGTTGTTATCAAGCTGTTTACCTAATTCAACAATCTGTTGATCGATGCGCTTTATTTCGTTTATCATTTTTTGAACTGAGGGATCTGTTGAAAAAGTTTTATCATCCAATTTTTTTTCCCGGTACAGTTGAAAGGCATACTGCCCGAGTTCTTTACACAATGATTTACGTTCATCATTTAACTGTTTTATTCTAATTTCTGTTTTGTATTTCTCTGCATATTTTTGGGCTGTTTCTGATAAGTCCTCAATCACTCGTGTACTTGTTTTGACTGCCTGTTCGAATCCGATTTTTAATTTACTGAGCAAATCTTCGGCAATTTCGCTGGCTTTATCTTTAATTTTTTCTCCACTTCTTTCAGACTCTGTAGTACCCGAATGAAGGTTTTCCTCTGCCTGCCGGGTTTCTGTGTTCTCATCAGCTTCGTTAGAATCAGGAGTGGTTTTGGTTTCTTGTTTATTTTGGAGATCGTTTGATGCATTTTCTGGAAGATCTGATTTAACAGAATCGGAATTGTTATTGGCCTCTGATTGGTTCTTCATTTCTTTCTCCTTCTCATCTGGAGGTCGGTTTGAGGTCATAAGAGCCCTCCTTATGTCTTTATGTTAATTGAATATTGAATTTAAAAGTAAATTCCCCATCGAAGAAAATCTTCATTAATTGCAATGTACAAAAACTACAAGTAAAAGTAATCTAAATTTTTTTACCGTTACATATCTCCAATAATTGTACACAGAAGATCATAAGATAAAATGATCTCTGCAACATTAGAGCACTTAACTGCTATAGGTTTTTAGTAATTACTCTTTTTTTGTAAATTTTTTATTGTAATTTATTAACTATATTGGAAGATGTACAAATCCAAAAGATTGGTTAAAATAAATAGAAGGGAATAGGAATTTGGCGAAAAGGAGAAAGAGAAGCTCTGGTCATGGATTTGGGACTGCACCGGTTTTTTTGGCCGGCATTAGCACCATTCTGGGCGCCATCTTATTTTTACGCTTCGGGTATGCGGTTGGTCATGCCGGGGTGCTGGGAACCTTGCTGATTATTTTAATCGGTCATGCCATTACCATCCCAACCGGCTTGGCCATCGCTGAGATCGCCACCAACCTGAAAGTAGAAGGAGGTGGTGAGTATTACATTATCAGTCGATCTTTCGGGATGATGCTGGGAGGAACCATCGGCCTTTCCCTCTATTTTTCCCAGGCCATTTCCGTTGCCTTCTATATGATTGCATTTGCAGAAGCCTTTACCCCCTTGTTTGGATGGGTGGAACAAATGCTGGGATTTACCCCCCATACCTGGATGATCAGTATTCCTGCCACGCTGCTCCTTCTGCTAATTATCTTGAAAAAGGGGGCTAATCTCGGGGTAACAGCTCTCTGGGTGGTAGCGAGTATTCTGGGTATCTCGCTGCTTTTTTTCTTTTTGGGGAAAGCGCCCTCACCTCCGGAAACCTTTAATCCAATGGCTAAAGTATCCAATCATGATAGCTTTACAACCGTCTTTGCCATAATCTTTCCTGCTTTTACCGGGATGACTGCCGGAGTGGGGCTCTCGGGTGATTTGCGAAACCCCCGGAAATCAATTCCTCTCGGCACTCTGGCAGCCACTATTACCGGGATGATTGTTTATGTTCTGGTTGTCTTTAAATTGGCAACCAGCCTGCC
>RFIL01000111.1 GCA_003695285.1 Calditrichota bacterium | reverse complement strand
CTATCAATTATCCATTCGCTATTCGTAGTTTCAACCTTTCCCTTTTATCATGTTGCTATTCTATTAATATTCAAACTCTATGCCAACCAGGTTTAAGCAATGCAAAAAACCTGTAACATATTGTTTATACATCAATTAAAAATTAACACCTTTCCAAAACCCATTTCACAATGAGTCGATTGTGTAAAATATTTATACAACTGATTTGAATTATATTCTGAAGAATGGAAGTAGCGATAAAAAAAGGCTGGTAGCACTCTACCAGCCTTTCAATGTACCGGAGGTGGGACTCGAACCCACACGAGGTGTCACCCTCAACGGATTTTGAGTCCGTCGCGTCTGCCAATTCCGCCACTCCGGCAATTATTTTAATTGCGGCAAAATTTAATCAATCACATGTGCTCTGTCAAGCTATCGATGATTTTCTATCATTCCGGAAATATTTTTTACTGAAGTAAAACCATTTTTCTGGTAACCGAGAATTGAGAAGCTGACAATTGATAAAAATAAATCCCCGAGGCTACCTTCTCTCCAATACTATTGGAACCATCCCATTGAACCGTAAATTCACCTTGGGTATAATACCTATCTGCCAGAGTTCGAATCAATTCCCCGCTTAAATTATAGATATTCACTGTTAGTTTTCCGGGTTTCATTACCCGAAATCGAATATTGGTGAAAGGATTGAAGGGATTGGGGTAATTGGGGTACAAATGGAAGGACGCCAATCCGGGTGATATTTCATTATTCACAGCAGACAGATCGGTTGCAAATAATATTAATTTATCATCCATCTCATCAATACCGGTCATATCCAGATCTCCATCATTGTCTCGATCATGGAGAACCGCACAGGAAGCCGCTATTGGTGCCGGATAATCCGCGGGGTGGATAAAATGCCCATTCCCATCATTTTCCCATAATCGCCATTTTCCACTTCCTGGAATGGTGGTTCCAAAGTTACTGACAACCATATCCAAATCCCCATCTCCGTCAATGTCTCCTAAATCAATCGCAAGAGGGAAACTGGCTCCAGTACTGTAGGTTTGGCTCAATTGTAAATTTCCATTCCCATCTCCCAAAATTACGGACGCGGTAGCCGTTCCGGAATTTGCAGATACGACATCAACAAACCCATCATGATTGACATCCCCCACGGTAATCATCCAGGGGCGACTACCGGCAGGCAGGTTTACCGAACTCGATAATACCAGACCACCATTTCCATCCCCTATTAACAATTGGATGTCATCGCTCTGATAGGAGCCGACAAAAACATCTAAGATACCATCTCCATCGGCATCCGCTACAGCACAGGCGGTTTCCCCATCGCCTCCACCTTCTACATATATGGGAGCTGAAAATAGCCCATTCCCATCGTTTAAGAGGATGGATAAATTGCTGCTCACCCGGTTGGCGGTAATGATATCCATATCCCCATCATCATCGATATCGGCAACCGATAAACCCCGCACCCCATTGCCCGCAGGGAATGAGTTAATAGATAAAAACTGACCGTTTCCATCACCCAACAACACCTGAACCTGGTTATTCTGTGTATTCCCCACCGCAATGTCGATGAACCCATCTCCATTGAAATCAGCACCTTCGTTGGTACTCGGTCGATTCGCTGAGGGAAGGGGAAAAATCTCAAAATTTTGATACCCGCCCTGCTGATCGTTCAAAAATACCCTGACATCATTGGATATTTCGTTCGGCACGGTATAATCTGTATAGCCATCTCTGTTTAAATCACCGGCATAGGCTCCATACGTTTGGATATGTCCTTCACCGGGTTGACGAACTGAGATCACATCCACCTGATTTAACTCTAGTGAAGAGGAATGAGTGGCGATCCAGAAGTTGAAGGTGAACCCATGTGACAATGTGTGTTGATCGGAATCTCGAATTTCTCTGGAAAGACTCACGGTCACCCACTCACCACTGAAAAAGTCAGCGTCTGGGGTAAAAATCAGACGGGAATATCCATCCTCCCAGGAAAATGACCCGGTCATTACCCCGGACCATCGACCGAACACCTGAAAAGTGGAGTCATTAACACTGAGGGAATCCATTACCCGGTCAAAAAGAATGGTGAGCATGGTATTGGGTGGAGCGCTGATTTCCTGTGGTGTGGGAGTTACGCCAATAATTTGTGGTGGAGATTGAGCATTGGTATGGAGGGTACAGAAGAGAAATGTACCCACCCATACCAACACCCTGTTGGGAAAATACATAGAGTTTCCTTTTTAGAATCTTATCAGAGCGGAGCCCCAGGTAAAACCAGCCCCGAAGGCTGCCAGGCAGACCAGAGAGCCCTCTTTAATTTTTCCTTCCTGGACAGCCATGCTCATAGCCATGGGAATAGAGGCAGCGGTGGTATTACCATAATATTTGATGGTAGACATCACTTTTTCCATGGGTATTTCAAGTCGGGCAGCAACCGCCTCAGTAATTCGCTGGTTGGCTTGATGGGGTATAAAGAGGTCCAGGTCTTTGGGAGAGTAACCCGTAGCGTTCAGGGCCTCCATAATCACTTCTGGAAAGCGGACCACGGCATGCTTAAACACATATCTTCCTTCCATATGAGGAAAATTGTGGTCAGGATCCTCATACACCGGGTTCATCGCGGGGGTATGGTGAATGGAAGGCCATTCACAGCACAATTTTTTCGCATATCGCCCATCGGCATGTAAATGGGTTGTCAGCACTCCTTTTTCGGGATCATCGGTTGCCCGAAGGACTGCTGCTCCAGCACCATCCGCAAATATGACTGAAATATCTCTCCCACGAGTCGATTTATCAATCCCCAGACTCTGTATCTCCGAACCGATGACCAGAACTGTTTTATACGTACCGGTTTTAATAAATTTATCCCCTACCGCAAGACCATAAATGAAACCAGAGCAAGCATTTCGAATATCCATTGCCGGTACTCCCGGTATCCCCAACATTTCCTGCATTAAACAACCTCCTCCGGGAAAACCCATATCCCCCACAATACTGGCAAAAACAATGAATTCAACTTCCGATGGATCTACATTCGCCTGTTCCAGTGCCATTTTCGCCGCTTTATAACCCATCCCGCTGATTGTTTCCTCTCCCGGCGTTATCCAACGCCTCTCAATAATTCCAGTTCGTTCCTGAATCCATTCATCACTGGTATCCATCATTTTTTCCAGATCATGATTGGTAATCACATTCTCAGGAACATAGTGTCCGCAACCAATAATTTGTGCATTCTTCATTGTATCCCCTTCCTTTTTTTTTCGCCTCTCATTTTTCTGTAATTCACTCCCTCACCGTTCCCACTGTTATCAAACACTTCTCAATGAGTTATAGGTGAACCACTTTTTTTTGATGCTTTTCCCGCAACTTATCCAACATATCCCGGGTCATGTCATCCAGGTTATATTGTGGTAGCCATCCCCAATCTTTTCGTGCAGCACTATCATCAATACTGTGGGGCCAGGATTCGGCAATATCCTGACGATAATCCGGTTGATATTCACAGCGGAATTCAGGAATATATTTCCGGATGGAATCGACGATATCCGCCGGGGTCAATCGCATGGCATGTACATTATACACCCGTCGGGTAAGTTTATCTTCCTCAGCCTCCGCCAGTTCAAGAATTGCCCGGATGGCATCGGGCATGTACATAAAGGGTAACGGTGTATCTTCGGTGACAAAACAGGTATAGGGTTGGTTTAACACGGCATGTATATACATATCCACCGCAAAATCAGTGGTTCCTCCGCCGGGTAGCGTTTCACTACTAATGATCCCCGGATAGCGAAGAGAGCGGGTATCCAACCCATACTTGAGATGATAATACTGCATCAACTTTTCTCCGGCTACCTTTGTCACCCCGTACATGGTGGTTGGGTTTAATGAGGTATCCTCGGGAGTCATTTCTTTAGGTGCATCGGGACCGAAAACAGCAATTGAACTGGGTGTTATTACCTTTTGTACTTCTTTCCGTCGAGCAACTTCCAAAACGTTCATCAAGCCCTGCATATTGACTTCATAAGCAAATTGGGGATTTTGCTCACCGGTCGCCGAAAGTATGGCCGCCATATGAAAAATCGTATCGATTTCATTTTCAACGACCTCACGGGCTAACATATGAGTATCAAGAACATTTAAATACATGAACGTACTGAATTCCTTAATTATCGATGCCGGACGTTTAATATCCGAGGATATTACATTCTCCTTCCCAAATTTTTTTCCCAGATGCACCACCAACTCTGAACCAATTTGACCACAAGCTCCGGTTACTAAGATTTTTTTCATAATCCCTTCCTTCCTGGTTGTTGGTGATTCTCCATTTTCAAAAGTTAGTTTTATCCCGGTCTATTAAATCGAAAACAATGAAACCATTGTGATGGAAAGACCATCAAAGGGTAAGCCTTAGCAGGTTTATTTTTTTTAAATGAATGGTGATTATTGTGGGGAAATAAAGTAGAGATGAAGCTGATATCGCAAGATTTGGTTCCCATCTGTAATCACCTTTTTCCTAAATTATCAAGATAAACTACATTATAAAAATTTTTTAGATAGCACAACAGTTAGTTGAAAAAGTAATTATTTTTAATCTATTACCTTTTCCACTCCTCGGCATTAATCTTAGCCGATTCTCTCGCAACTACAGATCACTGTTTCAAGCGCACATTATGCACAGAAGATTGAAGCTCAGATCCGTATATGTGACCCATCAAGAACACCGAAAATGTACCGTATGGTTCACAATTCCTTAAAAACAGCCTTCTAACCCGGCTTTTTGCGAATGGCATGATATTCGCCTTTTACCAAATTGAAACGAAACAATAAACACAAGGAGGAAATACAATGAGAGGTTCACAATTTATCGGGATTTTGGTTATCACACTGGCATTCCTTATTGGTTTATCTAGCACAGTTGATGCAGGGACAATTATTATAAAGACTCCACCTCCGGCCATCAAGGTGGAAATCCGCCCTTTTAAACCCTTCCCGAATGCGGTCTGGATTCCCGGACATTGGAGCTGGAAACGGGGTCATTATGTATGGGTCAAAGGCCACTGGGTAAAACAACGAAAGGGATTTGTCTGGGTGCGCGGTCACTGGGTCAGACGCCATGGCGGCTGGGTCTGGATTCCCGGGCACTGGAAACGATATTAATCCAAACACACTTTATCATTGATTTCCGCATATCTCCTCCTCCCCCACCCCCTGTCTGTTCTCAGGCAGGGGCTTTTTTTACCATCATCTCAGCCTATCCCCCTCCTTCAGGTGATTTCCCTTCAAAAACTCCATCACATTTAATCTTTTTTTACCCTGAAGCTGAATTTCCTCTATTGCGATGACACCCGGCGAGCAGGAAATCCAGAGATCATTAGATTTTGCTTTTAGGATGGTACCGGGGGGAGATTCGTCTGGTTCCTCGGAGATAACCGCAGCCCTATACAATTTGATGATACGGTTTTGTTCATCATAGGCAAATGCACCGGGATATGGCGAAAGACCATGAATCCACTGTTTGACTTTAACTGCAGGCTGGGTAAAAGAGAGATGACACATCTCCCGGGTAATCTTTGGGGCTGGTGTGGCCATTTTTTCATCCTGAACGATGGGGTGGACATCACCCGCTTCAATTAAATCCAGGGTTTTTAAGAGCAACTCCGCTCCGGCGATTGCCAGGCGGTCATGCAACTCCCCTGCTGTTTCATCCGGATGTACAGGATATTCTTCCTGGAGGATAATATTCCCGGCATCGATTTTCTTCTGAATAAATATGGTGGTGACTCCGGTTGTCTTTTCACCCTGAATAATGGTCCAGTGAATCGGCGCCGCCCCACGGAATTTTGGTAAAAGAGAAGGATGGAGATTAATGGTCCCCCTCGGAGGCATGGTAAAGACCGCTTCCGGAAGAATACGAAATGCCACGACGACGAAAACATCGGCCTGGAGTGCATCCAATATGGTTAAAAATTCGGGGTCCTTTAAAGATTCGGGTTGCAAAATGGGGTTGAGATTAAGGCCAATAGCCGCTTCTTTAACCGGAGGCGGGAGTAATTTCAAACCCCGGCCACGAGGACGATCCGGTTGAGTTACGACTCCTACGATTTGATGTCTGGAGTTGTGAATCTTTTCCAGGCTGGGAACTGCAAATTCTGGAGTCCCCATGAACACAATGCGTAATCCACTCACACTAACGAATGTGACTCCTCAATTTTTTTGAGTTTTGGGGCTAATAACTTCCGTTGCAACGGAGAGATATGGTCGATAAATAACACCCCATTCAAATGATCGTATTCATGGAGAAACACACGTGCGGTCAAATCATCAAGGGTTTCCTGGATAACCTCTCCCTCCAGAGTCTGATATTCAACTTCAATCTCGGCAGAGCGAGTCACATCCGCTCGTACTCCCGGAATACTCAAACATCCTTCTTCCATCACTTCGGAACCGCTTTCCGAAAGAATTCTGGGATTGACATATGCACGAGGCTCCAGGTTCTCATCTATCTGTTCCAGATCAATAACAAAAATCCGTTTTAACACATTCACCTGAGGGCCTGCCAGGCCAATTCCATCATTGACCCGCATGGTCTCAATCATATTGGAAGCGAGTTCCTTTAACTCGTCATTGAATTCGGTTACCTCCTCTGCGCGTTTGCGAAGAGAGGGATGCCCTAACTTAATAATGGGTAATACTGCCATAAACATACACTCAATTTTTCTTTTCTTCTCGACTGTTCACACTGGAAATTGCACTTCGCTCAACCTCCAGCTTTACATTATCATCTACTTTCAGAATTAAAACTTTATCATCATTCTTAAAGCCAACAATCTTGCCATGGATGCCTCCAACCGTAACCACCTTATCACCTTTTTGAAGTGATTGGAGTAACTTTTGATGTTCCTTTTGCTTTTTGGTTTGAGGACGAATGATCAGGAAATAGAATACAGCAATAATTAATAGAAAGGGTAAAAAACTCACAAAAAAGTTTCCTCCCCCGGAAGGGGCTCCTTGTTGTCCCATCGCATACAATAGTTCCACTTTTTTACCTCTTAGTTTAGTTCGACGCAAATTTACATAGAAAATTCAACTTAAACAATTCCATTATACATCTTCCATTCTCATTAAGCTAATGAAAAATAAACAGTATCTCTCTTCTTCTATCCATGATATTCTGTAAGAAACGCTTTTTTAAATGTCTGAAATCGGTCTTCCAGAATTGCCTCACGCGCTTCTTTCACCAATCGTTGATAAAAGTGAATATTGTGTATTGTTGCCAATCGGTAACCAAGCATTTCTCGGACTCGAAACAGATGATGAAGATAACCCAGTGAATAATTCTGACAGGTGAAACAATCACACCCTTGCTCGATCGGGTTGGAATTCAATTTATGTTTAGCATTTCTTATCATGAGTTTTCCCTGGTGAGTAAATACTGTGCCATTACGAGCATTACGTGTCGGGATGACACAATCAAACATATCTACCCCCAGTTCGATACTGTCGAGGATATCCTGTGGTTTTCCAACACCCATCAGATATCGGGGTAATTCTGTTGGTAATCGATCGGTACAAAAGTCGGTTATCTCATTTCTTTCTTCCAGAGATTCTCCGACGGCAAGACCACCAATTGCATACCCATCGAACTCGATGTTACAAATTTCTTCAATACTGGCGGCTCGCAAATCTTTATAAATTCCACCCTGAACGATGCCAAATTGGTATTGTTGAAATCCATAATAAGGTTCGGTGGATAAAAAATGTGTTCTGGAACGTTTTGCCCATTCCACTGTATGCAGATGGGCTTCTCTGGAAATTGAATAATCTGCAGGATTTCCGGTAAGATAATCCAACACCATCATGATATCAGACCCAATGATTCTTTGAATATCCACCACCCGTTCCGGGGTGAAAAAATGGCGAGACCCATCCCAATGGGAAGCAAATTCTACCCCCTCCGTGGTTACCTTTTTTAATTCATCCAGACTATACACCTGAAACCCACCGCTATCGGTTAAGATAGGACCTGACCATTGATTGAAACGGTGTAATCCTCCGAACTCCTGAAGCACCTCTAAACCCGGTCTTAAATAAAGATGATAGGTATTGCCCAACATGATCTGGACCCGGCATTCTCTTAATTCTTGAGAGGTGAGCGTCTTAACCGTTCCGATGGTTCCCACCGGCATAAATGCCGGGGTCTCAACCGAGCCATGTTCGGTATGGAACATCCCTGCCCTTGCTTTACACCCAGAATCCGTTTGGAGCAGATCAAATTTAATTCCCATAATATCCCTTTGTTTAACTTAGCCGGCTTAATATATATGAGTTTGAACTTCACGATACAAATGATAATTTAAATTCTACATTCTTTCAAATGGTAAATCTTTTCATTGTTCAGAATTGAACGTTAAACGAATGACAAGTTCCTCGATGATGCAGATTTTATAACTCAATCAATGATTACATTCAAAGTCAGGATTTTCAAAAAAGAAGTTAGTAACTTATTGTTTTTGTGGTTTTTGGTAAAATTTTGTAAATTGCGGTCGATATTATGGCTTGATGGCATTGTCGAGTGGGCATATCCCATGGATTAATTTTGAAATGAACTACACAGAGGGGAGAATACATGAGACGATATACGCTACTACACATAAAGGACAAAAGAGAACCGTTTGTTCCTTTCTATCGTCATTATTTTTTTAATTTATTTAAGAAGAAAAAAAGCCCGGCAGTGAACCTGCGACCGGGAGCCATGACCCCGGAGCAAGTTAAGAAACGGGTAGAAGAACTGGGGGTGGGAAAAGTTGTCGAAATCATTCGAATCGGATATGATGGCACTATCGATGACATTCCTATGATAGTTGAGATTACTAACATCTGGAGTGATGGATTTTCCGGTAAAGTGATTAACGTGGAAAGAGAAATTATTGAAGAAAGCTCCCAACTGATGGTTTATGCCAAGAAGGGTGGCGGCAGCATCGAATTCAAATTTACGGATGGAGATATCAAGGAAATTGTTGAAAGTAAGGATGCAGAGGAACTCTCCTCTGCTCGGGATATTTCTGCTCTGGTAGAAATACTGGGGGCTTTAGAAAGTGGGGATCGGGTTTTAGTAGCCTATTATGATAAGCGCCATCAGGGGACAGTGAATGTTGAAGGTTCGTTACTGGAGAAAAATCCGGAGGCGAAAACTTTTCGAATCTTGATTGAGCGGATTAACAATGTGGAATTGGAAAATAAAATTGAACGCGAATTGAATATCGAATCCGATCTGGTGATTGACATTTCCCTCGTCTGAACAAAGGGGATTCAGGAAAGTTTGGATATCTGTGAGGGCTGAAACATTCTGGATTCCTGTATTTGCCGTTCTAAAATCGGGTCATCAACTTTCGCGAGAAATTCGGTGAAAACCTGATTAGCCTGATCGAGATAATCCTGATGAAGCTGGGTGTTATTTTGCGCTAAGAACAACCTTGACAAATCGAGCAGGATTTGAAATTGAGGGTAGGTCAATCGACATTTACGCACCGTCTGCAAAGCTTCGTTAAAGGCTTTCTCAGCCTCTTCAAATCTACCACTCTCAAGAGCAATCTTTCCTAAAAACCACTTTGCAACATACTTAAACTTGACGATATCACCACTTTCTTCCAGCAATTTCTTTCCAAATTTTTCAGCATTCAGGAACTCCCCGCACACCAGATGATAATTCATTTTGTAGTAATAGTAATTTAATTGGTCAACATCATTTTCTGTTTCTGCAAGAGCACTTTCTGCCATTTCCAGAAACTCCCTGGCTCGATCGATTCTCCCCTGATTTAATTCATAAGAAGATAATAAACAAGCAGCAGCCAGTAATAGCTCATGATCCTGAACATCCAGTGCCCATTGATAGGTTGCCATTAAATATTCCCGTGCACGCATCATATTGTAAACCATTAAATAAATGTGTCCCAGGTGAAGTTTACTGAGATGTTCCAACTTCCCCCAGTTTCTCTCCCGGGATTGGTCTAAGACTTCTTCCAATCGTTGAATGGAGACCCCGAGGCACCCTAACTCTTTTTCCACCACTGCCAGATCAACTGTTAACTGACAGCGATGTTCAAAATCCGGAATTAATGCTTCCCAGGTTAGTAATTGATGCAACACTGCCTTTGCTAAATACCATTTCCCAAAATATCCATAAATTTCCCCAATCAACTGCCGGAGCTGAACGATGGAATCGTATCGCAGCCCCGGACTCCTCCCACGATAAATTGCGATAACTTCCGGTAAAACACTACTTAATTGATTTTGATGTATTCGCCATTTCATCATCTCCATCTGAAGAAATAATCGCTCAACGCTTTTCTCTGGAATGGATTCTATCAGTTGGTTCATTAATTTTTCATATAAGGTAATATCTTTCTTCTGGTTGAAATAAAATCGTTTCAGGATATGGTATAAACGAAGCTTTATTTCTTGAGAACGAATTTTCGGTAGCAGTGGTACTACTTTTTCAAAATGCTTCAAAGCATAATCCCCATGCCCGCTATTTTCTTCCAATTCCCCATTCAGAATGTGAATTTCACTCTTCAAGTCCGGAGATGCGCCCTTTTTGATCTTAAGCTCCTGGATTAAATACCGTGCCTCCGAAAATGAATCCATTTGATAGAGTAAATAAGCCATTTCAAGGGAAATTTTCATCCATTCCTGTCGTTCACGAGAAGTAAGCAGTTCCCGTGCTTCTCGGAACGATTCAAATGCATTTTCATACAATCCCATGCGCCTCTGAATTTTCCCCATTTCCTGGAGGATAGTAGAAATCGGTATATTGAGTTCCTTACTCCGATTTAGATTTCTTCTTATAAAAGAAAGTCGATCAAGGGCCCGCTGGAATTCTCCTACCTGAACAAATTTTTGTGCTTCCTGATAGGCCAAACGTAATGAGGATTCGATATCCCCGACTTCAAAAAACAGTTGAGAAATCGTGAGGGGCACGGGAGCCTTACGGAGAACATTGGTATTTAATGCCTTCAGAACCGGTGCTAACTCGCTAATTTTAATTTGCTTTGCCAGAAATTCTTTCCAGGGGGGATAAAAAATACCAACATATTGCTGTCCGAGGAACTCGCGCTCTTCCACCAATAAATATTGTTTCCACTCTCGATAAACTTTCAATGGTATATTCATATTTTTTAAAATGGATTTCATGCCTTCCAGAGGGAGTGGATTGGTTAATCGGGATAAGAATCCCAGAACCAGTCGCTCTGAACGCGTCTGTTGGTGAAGAATTGCGGGAAACACCCGGTCCAGAGCCGGTGAAACTTTCACTCTTTTAAGAACCGAGGTATCGATCTCCTCCTCTGTCCGCGATGAAAGAATGGGTTTGATATAGGCAGACAGAAAAAATCCTATTAATCCCGGCAACCCCCGACTCTTCAAATAAATGTGATTCGTAAACAAACGAGCATTCAAATCACTGGTATTCAACGTCTGTTTTATAAACTGTTCGGTTTCTCGGATGGATATCTTTTTAACTTCTACCTGCTTAATCCGAAATCCCTCAGGAATTCTGGTTAGAGGGCTACTATCGGTGGTAACCATCATAACCTTTTCTTTACCCGTCACAGTGAGTAGTTTGCTGCAGAAATCCTCTAACAATAGCTGGCTGTTCTCATCACAATTCTCAACAATCAGAATTGCTTGCTTTTGTTCTGAGAGAGTGATGAGCAAAATCCAGAACAGATGTTTCAGCCAATTAAGATATCCACCCTTTTGCAGATATTCTGGATTTGACTTACTAAATACCTGTTGAAGGATGTAATGCACTCGTGTTGGATATTTGTCCAGCAATTTCTCGAATGGTTTCCGGTTTTTCTTGAAAAATGTGAGGAGAATTTCCTGTAACTTGTGAGGGTTATTCAACGGATAAAAAGCGGCATCCAATCGGAACAGGGTGGTATGGGATTCTGCCAGGCTTTGTTGTAGGGAACTTAAAACCCAATCTACATGGGCTTCAGGGGGACCAAAAACATGCACCCAGGCTGGGTTTTCATTATTGGGACTTTTTACGAAGTCTTTAATCTGTTCTACAGAACGTTTATACATCGGTACGGCTCCACTCTCCACAAGTTAACACACCGAATATAGGTTCTACCATTCCCATTTCTGGACAACGATTCAGAGCACCTGATGCCCGAGACCCACTGGGGAATTTGTCCCGCACATGGTATCGCTAAAAACTATCATTTTCAACACTGTCGGGAGTTGCCTCCTCCGGCAAATCTGGCCATTCCAGAACACTCACCGTTAAATCAATGGAACGCACCTTTAATAAGGGAGTGTTGGGAGGCGGGTTCTGGCGCAGAACGGTGTTGGGTAGCAAATTTTTCTGTAATTGATAACGAATTTTACCAATCGGCAGATG
>RFIL01000552.1 GCA_003695285.1 Calditrichota bacterium | reverse complement strand
TCATTTAAGGGTGATGTTTGCAAGGTGGAATCCAATTAAATAAAGATGTGTATGACACCCTTGAATCAGGTGCCTTATTTACAAGCTTTTTGATGACTGATATCGAGCTAATGCTTCCTTTGCAATGATGTTCCAGATGAATGAATCGCAACTTGCTGGTAAACAACCCGGTCAAATTACAACTCCCGGAAGCGGATCAATTTTGGAGAGAGGATACATGTGGATTTCTCCATTCGGGTCATTTCTTCAATAAAGAAAGCACACTTTTATGACTAAATATTTACAAAAACTAAATGTTACCCCCTTTATAGCCGATGTTTTGAAAGTAAATATCGCTTGAATTTCAAAAAGTGTATGGTTAGCTTTATAAAAAGTGAGTAGAGAAACAAAAGTAAAAGTGAGTAACCTGCGTCATCAATCCTGAACATTTTTGTTGCTAATTATCATCTTCTCTTTGCTTCACGGGAAAGAGCAGATTTTTTTTGTCTAAAATGGAACTTTATGATGAACCTAAATTGTTGAATTCAATAGCAAAAACGGTAAAATAGTTTCAGGAAAAAAATTAGAGTTAAGGAACATACAGGAAGCATGATTCATTTGATGGAAAGCATAGACATGAGCGATGCTACTTTTCAGAAGCATCGCAAACTTTTTGATCCCATCTTTCAGGAGTTACTGTCGGAGATTCAACAATACAATCCAAACTGCAATGTGGAATTGCTGGAGAAGGCCTACCTCTTTGGAATGTGGGCTCATCGCAATCAGAACCGTCGATCGGGAGAACCTTATTTCCGACATTGCTTGGAGGTGGCCAAATTGTTGGCCGAGATTCACATGGACACCGTCACCATTGCCGCCGGATTGCTCCATGATGTGGTTGAAGATACAGTATATACCCTGAAGGACATCAAAGAAGAATTTGGTGAACAGATTGCCATGCTGGTGGATGGGGTCAGCAAAATTTCAGTCGTCAGTGGTCGAAAGAGCCTGAGTTATGAGTCTCGCCAGGCAGAGACCTTCCGAAAAATGCTCTTATCCATGGCCAAGGACCTTCGCGTCATCATCATCAAATTTGCTGACCGCCTTCATAACATGCGCACTCTGCAGCATGTACCGGCCAAGAGCAGGATTCGCATCGCCATTGAAACCCGTGACGTGTATGCCCCCCTTGCCCACCGTTTTGGAATTCATCGACTTAAAAGCGAGCTGGAAGACCTGGCCTTTAAATATTTTGACAATAAAGCCTATCAGGAACTCAAAAACCGGCTTAACCAGAAAAAAGAAGAACGGGAAGCCTACATCCGAAAAATCATCACCCCGATTATGGAGGAGCTCAAAGCTCACAATATCAAGGCGGAGGTTCAGGGACGCCCCAAACATCTCTATTCAATCTACCGAAAAATGAAGCTGCGAAACAAACCCTTCGAAGAAATTTACGACCTTTTTGCCATCCGTATTATCGTGGATAAGGTAGAAGAATGTTACTATGTATTGGGGATTGTTCACAATCTGTACACCCCGGTGTACGAACGCTTTAAAGACTACATTGCCATGCCCAAGATTAATGGATACAAATCGCTCCATACCACGGTGGTGGATAAAGAAGGGCACATGGTGGAAATTCAAATCCGAACCTGGGAAATGCATCGCATTGCCGAGATGGGGATAGCTGCTCACTGGCGATATAAAGAAGGCATTTCGGAGAAGGATCGTAATCAGATGGATGAACAACTGGGCTGGGTACGCCAGTTTCTGGAACAGTATCAGGGATCGGATATGGTGGATGCCCAGGATTTTCTGGAATCCCTGAAAATTAATCTCTATCAGGATGAGGTTTTTGTCTTTACCCCCCATGGGGACGTGATTCGTCTTCCGGCGGAATCCACTCCGGTGGATTTTGCCTTTGCGGTGCATACCAACATCGGGATGCATTGTATTGGTGCCAAGGTAAACGGGCGCATTGTTCCTCTGAAATACAAACTGAACAGTGGGGATATGGTGGAAATCATCACCAGTACCAATCAGCATCCCAGTCAGGATTGGCTGACTTTTGTCAAAACCAGCAAAGCCCGCCATCATATCCGAAAATACCTCCGCGAGGTTCAGTTTGAACACAGCATGAAGTTAGGGGAAGAGATTATCCATCGCTATAGCAAACGCTTTCGGCTAAAACTGACCGAACAGAAATTGGAAGAAGCTGCCACCAAACTCAACTTTGACGATGTTCCCAATTTAAAGGCGGCCGTGGGGCGCGGGGAGATTACCATTGAGAAAATCCTCTCCGCCATCTCTGTGGAACAACCCCGGGCGGAAAAAGAATCCATGCTGCAACGGATTCTCCGCCGGCAGAAAAATTCCGCCGTTCAGGTCCAGGGCATGGATAACATCATGGTACACATCGGAAAATGTTGCCAGCCGGTTCCTGGAGATGACATCATCGGATACATCACCCGGGGACGCGGGGTTTCCATTCACCGAACAACCTGCCCCAATGTTCAGTTCCTGGTAGAAAAACGGGACCGAACCATCCCGGTCAACTGGACCGTGGAAACCGAGGAGGAATTCCGGGTACAACTATCCATTCTGGGAGAAGATCGCAAAAATTTAATCCGTGATATTACCCAGGCTATTGCAAACACCAATACCAATATTTTAAATTTGGAATTTAAAGCTAAAGACAAGCTGGCGATCGGCAAAATCATCATTGAAGTCCGGAATTTACCGCATCTCACACGGGTGATTAATGCCATTCATAAAATCAATGGCATTCTGAGCGTAGAACGAATCGACTCTGCAGCATCTAAAAAAAACAATTATTAAAACGGGAGGACTACATGGCTCAACAGTTTTATATATCCAGAGAAGGACTGGAAAAATTAAAGGCTGAACTTCACGAATTGAAAAGTATCAAACGACCGGAACTATCACGCAAGATTTCCGAAGCCCGGGATTTCGGCGATTTAAAAGAAAATGCCGAATATCATGCTGCCAAGGAAGCCCTCGCTCTCCTGGAAGCGAAAATCAGTCAATTAGAAGAAAAAGTCCGACGAGCCAGAGTAATTGACCCCAAATCGATATCCAGTGAGCAAGTAGCCCTCTATACCACCGTTCAGTTAAAAGATTTAAATCGCAACATGGAAGTAAAATACACCCTGGTCTCTCAGGAGGAATCCGATTTCAGTCAGGGGAAAAT
Source organism: Calditrichota bacterium (assembly GCA_003695285.1). Taxonomy (GTDB): domain Bacteria; phylum Calditrichota; class Calditrichia; order RBG-13-44-9; family J075; genus J075. The sequence continues at coordinate 4,558 of RFIL01000552.1, read as the reverse complement.
TTCAGTGACCTCCCCGGTGGCTAAATCCCTGCTGGGGAAAAAGGTCGGGGAGGTAGTAGAAATACAGGTTCCCGCCGGAACCATGAAATACGAAATCATGGCCATCGAACCCATGTAATCCCTTGTTACTTTTTCTGAAACTTTTATCACGCTTCATCGTGATCTTGTAAAAACAAAATCGAGGGACTTATGAACGAAGAACTACAGGAACGGAAACGCCTCTATCGCTCCCGCCAGGATAAGTTTATTGGCGGGGTATGTGGTGGAATCGCCGAATATTTTAACATCGATAGCAACCTGGTTCGCATCCTTTTTATTCTCAGTATTTTCTTTGGGGGGCTGGGACTGGTCATTTATATTGCCGCACTCATTATCGTCCCTGAAAATCCAGAGCAGGAAGAAACTCCGACACAACAAAAATCAATGAGCAACAGTCTTATATGGGGAATTTTGCTCATTGCCATTGGTGCCATCCTTCTCTTCCGGGAACTTCACATCCTGGATTATTTTTACATCCGACACCTGCCCTGGTCCACCATCTGGGCTATCTTCCTCATTGCCATCGGAATCCTGTTACTGGTCACTCATTCGAAAAGTCAGGAAGGAGGGGAGGATGAGAGTGAAGTGTCGGCACCGCTGTCTATTTTCCGCTCACGCAGCGACCGAAAGATTGCCGGGGTCTGTGGCGGTTTAGCGCAATATTTTAACATTGACTCATCACTGGTCAGACTGGGCTGGATTCTGCTGACCCTGGCTTCTGCTGGCCTGGGCATCCTGATTTATCTCCTTTTCATTTTCATTTTTCCGGAAGAATCCAGCGAACAAACCGCATCCTAACCGTTACTCGAGGGCTACTATGAAATCACGGGTATCCGTTATTACAGGGATTATGTTAATCATCCTGGGGGTAACCATTCTTCTCCATGAATATGTGGAACTAACCTGGGAGTTCATTCGAAGCTACGGTTTTTTTATTCTGGGATTATTCGGAGTCATCCGCGGTGTCTCTCTTACCCCTCGCCGTGGCATCTTCTTCTCCTCATTACTCATGTTTAGCGGATTATATTTTATCCTCGCGCAGTGGGGTCTGTACGAGCTGGAACGCGGACTAACCATTTCCTCGTTTATCTTGATCCTCAGTCTTGCCTGCTACATGGATTATTTTCTGGGTCGGCGGCGCTGGGAGGGGGCTCTCTTTGGCTTTGTTTTTCTCGGTATCGGGGTGTTATTTTTGCTGGAATACCTTCAAATGCTTCCTCCGGATTTATTTGCCACTCTGGTTGATAAATACTGGCCCCTGGTGCTGATCATCATTGGTCTTGGATTCCTGTTTCATGATATCCTCCAGCGAAGACATCAGAACTCACGGCATCTTCAAACTCCCGATTCCTAACCATTAAGTTTTTTTGAATTCCGCAAACTTTTTTTTGTAAACGGTAAATCACCACTATATATTTGTCGATGATACTGAATAATTCTCATTTGTAAGGCATGAAATTTGACAACGTTGAACAATATCCATCGGAGCATTGCCGGTAATCAGGGATATAATCAACAAACTGCTCTATTTTTCTTAGCGAGAGGTGGCTGTGGATAATTTTGGATTGCATGATAAAATCGAGATTGATAATCGCGAGTTTCACGTTCACACCGGTGTTCTGATCGAGCATCGAAAAATCATATCTGAAGTTTTTGAAAAAGGGATGTTTCTCATCTCCCGTGAATATCAATTTGACCTGCGCAGTGAAACCCGAAAAATCGATTATGAATTTCTTCAGGGGGTGACCGAGCATTTCCATAACAGTGTCATCGATGAACTGGAAGCGCTCTACCATATTGAAGAACGGCTGGAACGCTATCGTCATCCCAAATCCCATTACTACCTGGGGGTGTTGTTTCTCCAACGCAATCTCTACGATGAAGCCATTCGCCAGTTTCAAATTGCTGTGGAACAGGATAACAGCTATGTACGAGCCTATCTCGGATTAGGCATCAGTTATCTGAAATCCCGTCGTTTTGCCGAAGCCCTGGAAACCTTCCGGAAAGCCTACTCCATGAGTGAAAAATACCCTGACTTCCTCAATTATTATGGCCTGGCCTATCTCTTTTTAGGGGACTATGATCACTCCACCTCTTTATTTAAAGAGGCCATTCGCCTCAATCCCAACTACGTGGAAGCTCAGTTCAATCTGGGGGTTGCGCTCTATAAATCTGCCCTTGACGGGGTCAAAGATCCCCGTGCGGTGGCTGTTCCTGCCCGCGTGTCCATCTACCTCAAACAGGTGCGCGATTTGAAAAAATACCGGATGCATCACTGGCAGCAGGAGTTCAACCAGTTACTGGAATTACTAAAGGATAACAACCACGATGTGATCCTTCCCCAGCTGGAACAATTCCAACTGCGGCTGGTGGACCTTATGTCGGATCGGGTCAAAATCTACGAATTCTATCTGCGCTTTCTCTTTGGCGGGAAAGAGATGTCTATTGACACCATTGAAAAATATGAACACTATTTTAACAAAGATACCGGTGAGAATAACAACTACGCCGATTACTGGAACGATCTGGGGACTTTTAATCTAATCAAAAGCCGGGGACTATACCTGCAGGCCATCCAGGAATTTGAAAAATCGCTCTCACTGGCGCCCGATTTTCTCGAAGCCCGGCAAAATCTGGAACGCATCCGCAGCCATGAAAAAGGGTTCCTGATCCTGTTACGCGCCATTTTAAAGTAAATAACACCGAATCAGTCTATGTGACGGGATTTGGCGGTCAGGTTTTCATCCTCTAATACCATGAGAACCTGAAGCGTAACTGAAAACGAATAAACACCAACGACCCAAAACCAGTTGAAGCGAATGTCCGGCATTCCATCATCTTCCCTTAAACCTCTCTTGCCACTTGACAACAACATTCTCTTTTCAATGAACCCGGAAACATGTATCACCTATACCAGCGGGATGAAATCTGATGGCTAAAATTTTGATTGTTGACAATGAGGAAAAATTTTGTAAGGTCGTTCAGGCGGCTCTCAATCTGGAGCAACTGCAATCGCAATATTGCACCTCCGGAGAGCAAGCCCTGCAATGGTTACAGGAGCATTCCGCGGAGGTGGTGGTGACCGATCTGCGCATGGAAGGCATGGATGGGTTGCAGTTGCTGGAAGAAATCAAAGCCCGGCATCCCGACATTGAGGTCATCATCATGACCGCCTACGCCACCCAGAAAACTGCAGTGGAAGCCCTCAAAAAAGGAGCCTATGATTATCTAATCAAACCTTTTGAAATGGATGAGTTAATCCTGCGGCTTCATCGTATCATCCAGCAAAAGCAGATTCTGGAAGAAAACAAGCGACTGAAAACAGCGCAATCCGAACCCATCTTTTTTCGAAAGATTATTGGAAAAAGCAAGAAGATGCAGGAGATCTACCGGTTGATCAAAAAGGGGAGTGAAAACGACGCCACCACCCTGATTCGTGGTGAAAGTGGCACCGGAAAGGAGCTGGTGGCTCAGGCCATCCACGAAGCCAGCCCCCGTGCCCATCAACCCTTTGTGACGGTAAACTGTGCGGCATTACCGGAAAACCTGCTGGAAAGTGAATTGTTTGGGTATGAAAAAGGAGCCTTCACCGGGGCTACCCAGCGTCGGATCGGAAAGTTTGAACAGGCCGCCGGGGGCAGCATCTTCCTGGATGAAATTGGCGATATGAGCCTGGCTACCCAGGCCAAGCTGTTGCGGGTGCTCCAGAATAAAGAAATTTATCGTTTGGGAGGAAATGAACGCATCCTGGTGGATGTGCGCATCATTGCTGCCACCCATCAGAACCTGGAACAGATGGTTGAGGAAGGACAATTTCGGAACGACCTTTATTATCGCCTGAACGTCTTTCCCATCTACCTTCCCCCGTTGCGTGAACGGAAGGAGGATATTCCTGAACTGGTGCATCATTTTCTGAGCCAGACCGCAGCACGAGGTATCGATCGTCAGGCGCTGGCGGTATTGATGGATTACGACTGGCCGGGGAATGTGCGGGAATTACAAAATGCCATTGAAAGAGCCGCCATTGTCTGCGATGGTATCATCCGGGTGGAGGATTTGCCATTGAACATCCGCTCCTCCCGGGCGCTGAGTTCTGCTTCCGGAAAATGGTTTGAACTACCGGAGGAAGGGATTCACCTGGATGAGTTTGAGAAGGAATTAATTCGTCAGGCGCTGGAAAAAGCGGGGGGTAATAAAACCCGGGCAGCGGAACTGCTGGGGATAACCCGACGTCGGCTCTACTCCATGATGGAGCGCTTTGGGATGAAGCCGTGATAGAGAGGGGAAGGGGAAATTGGAGGTGGCTGCAAGCAGTGGCTGGTGAGTGAATAAAGATCAAAATAAAAAGGAAAATGGCAAAAGGGAAAAGGAAAAGGGAAAATAATATTACATTTTACGCTTTACGTTTCACGTACCACGCAACACGAACCACGAAACAAATCCTGCTCCGCTGATTAAATTCGTATCCTCAAAAATCATTCGTGTGAATTCATGAAATTCGTGGAATAAAATTACGCTT
>RFIL01000110.1 GCA_003695285.1 Calditrichota bacterium | reverse complement strand
GCCTGACTTTTTTTCCGCATATAACCAAGCGTTCCCGACTCTGACTGGATAACATGATTTAACACTTCATTAATACTCCAGCTTCCCGGAGCAGGGGAGTGGCTTAATTGAGCTTCTGAGAGTGGTTTGAGTTTCTCTATTAGCCTCTTTCGCTGATTTTCCAGAGATTCCCATTTTTTATGCAGTCTGGGTTCCATGATCTCTCCTTCCGATTCGCCTTACCGCTCATCATTTATAAAAAGCAAAATTAACTTATTATTTCCGCTGTTATTCCGTTGATAAAAATCTTCAACTAAAGAAAATTAAACTGGTATTTTCAAAACCTGTGCTAATGACAAATAGATAAAGAGGGTAAAAATTAATGATGGACCGGGAAAAAATAAAGCAGTTACTGGAAAAAAGAATACGACTTTATCAGGGTGGAGGAGAGAAACGGATTGCCAAACATCATGCTTCCGGGAAGCTCACCGCCCGGGAACGCCTGGCGCTCTTATTTGATGAAGATACGTTTCAGGAAACACATCTTTTTATGAAACACCGATGCACAAACTTCGGCATGGAGACCAAAGAATTGCCCGGTGAAGGGGTGGTTACCGGTCATGGCTTCGTGGATGGAAGGCCAGTATATGTGGCCAGTCAGGATTTTACCGTTGCCGGCGGTTCTGTGGGAGAAGCCACAGCGAAAAAAATCTGGGCGGTAATGGATGATGCTCTGAAGACCGGAGACCCGTTTATTTTCATTAATGACAGCGGTGGTGCCCGAATTCAGGAAGGGGTGGACGCCCTTTCCGGATATGGAGGCATTTTTTATCGTAACGTGGAACTGTCCGGGGTGGTGCCGCAAATCAGTATCATCGCCGGTCCCTGTGCCGGTGGGGCTGCCTACTCCCCGGCTCTGACGGATTTTATTATTCAGGTTCGGCATAAAGGTCAACTATACATTACGGGACCTCAGGTTATTAAGGAGGTGACCGGGGAAGAGGTGACCCCGGAACAACTGGGTGGGGTGGAAAGTCATGCCCATTATTCCGGAGTCATTCATTTTATTGCTGAGAACGATGAAGATGCCATCCTGCTCACCAAACGACTCCTTTCCTTTCTGCCCAGCAACAACACTGAGGATCCACCTTTTTATCCGGAATTACATGAAGAGATCGTTGCAGCGGATGAGTCTCTCAATGACATCGTCCCCGAGGATCCTCGTGAAGCTTACGATATGCACGAGATTATCTGGCGAGTAGTGGATGGCGGCGATTTTCTGGAAGTACAGGAACACTTTGCCCCCAACATTATCATCGGGTTTGGACGCCTGGTGGGAAGAACCATTGGGATAGTGGCCAATCAACCGGCGTATCGCGCCGGAGTGCTGGACATTGATTCCTCGGATAAAGCATCCCGGTTTATTCGTTTCTGCAATGCCTTTAACATACCGCTGGTAACTTTTGTGGATGTACCGGGCTTTTTACCGGGAGTACAACAGGAATATGGGGGCATCATCCGCCATGGGGCGAAGATGTTGTTTGCCTATGGAGCGGCTACCGTGCCCAAACTAACGGTTATAGTGCGGAAAGCCTACGGAGGTGCTTACCTTGCCATGTGTTCCAAGGACATGGGTGCCGATCGGGTTTGTGCCTGGCCTTCGGCGGAGATTGCTGTGATGGGTGCTGAAGGTGCGGTGAATGTGTTATACAAAAAAGAGATTGCCGAAGCGGAAGACCCACAGGAGGAAAAGAAGCGACGGATACAGGAATATTGCAATGCTTTTGCCAATCCCTATATTGCTGCCGGTAGAGGATATCTGGATGACATTATTGAGCCTGCAGAGACTAGAGCTTACCTGGCAGCAGCTCTGGAAGTATTGCGCAGTAAACGGGAACTTCGTCCTCAGAAAAAACATGGATTGATTCCTTTATAAAAGAGAGAGGAGACGAATGTCTGATTCGCTGATGTATGGATTGAACTTAACTTTTGTTGGTTTAATGATTGTCTTTGTGGTATTGGCGGGAATTGCCTCTCTTATTGCGTTTCTGCGTTGGTTGGATAAGCAGGGCCTGGAAAGAGAACAGGCCCAAAAAGAAGCAGCCCTGGAAAAAGACCAGACGATTGATGAAACCACGTTGGTGTTAATTGCAGCCGCGGTAGCGACCGTGTTAAGAGGGAGGTATCATATCCGTAGTGTAAAACGCATCATCCCGGGCGGTGGAAAAACCAGCCCGTGGTCCATCCAGGGAAGAGCGGTATTACATGGTTCTCATGTTATCCATAAGAAATCCTGAGAAATTTAGAGGAGAAGGTTATGAAATTAAGAATTACCGTTCATGGTGTTGCATATGAGGTAGAAGTAGAAGTGCTGGATCCCGGTGATGGTTTTCCGGCAAGTACCCCTTTACCACACCTTCGAACCCATTCGAATCCCACGCCAACACCTGCGCCTCCACCTAAACCTGCATCTCGACCGGTTGCCACTACACCTGCGGGAAGTGGAGCTGTTACCTCTCCCATTTCCGGGGTGGTGGTGGAAATTAAATGTCAGAAAGGAGATGCCGTGAAGGAAGGGCAAATTTTACTGGTCATTGAGGCCATGAAGATGAACACCTCCATCGCTGCACCCACGGCCGGAAGGGTAAAAAATATTCCGGTAGCGGTTGGTGAGCAAGTTCAGGAAGGGCAGGTTCTGGTGGAATATGAATGAGGGATGAAGAATGAAAATTCTTTTTGAATTTTTACAAACCGGAGCATTAGGACATTTCACCTGGGGTAACTTCATTATGCTACTGGTGGGATGTTTCTTTATTTACCTGGCGATTAGCAAAGATTACGAACCTTTGTTATTGGTCCCCATTGGGTTTGGAATATTAATTGGCAATATCCCTTACCAGGCAGGGATGAATATTGGAGTTTATGAGGACGGGAGTGTCTTATCCATCCTTTATCAGGGAGTGCGATATGGATATTATCCTCCCCTGATATTCCTGGGGATTGGTGCCATGACGGATTTTTCCAGCATGCTTTCCAATCCTCGTTTAATTTTGCTGGG
>RFIL01000551.1 GCA_003695285.1 Calditrichota bacterium | reverse complement strand
TTAAGGAGGTGCATTTTGAAATATCCATGGTGCAAAAAGTGATTGAGAACTTGAAAAATATTATTTCTTATAAGTTAGACCAAACCAGCCGTACCGTAATGACGGTGTTGGTAAAGCATCGTTCCCCTGAAATGGCCGCTTTGATTGCCAATACGTTGGCGAAACGTTTTGTGGAGTTAAATCGTGAGGTAGCTCGCTACAAAAGTGATAAAATTATGGAGATTCTGGAAAATCAGTTAAAAATTGCCAAACAAGAGTTGGATGAAGCGACGCAAAAGTTGCGAGCGTTCCAGGAGAGATATCCCTGGGTGCGTTTAAGCGCTGATGCGCAGATGCAAATTGCGACTATTACAGAGTTAGAAGAGACAGAACAGAAATTGCAAAACAAAATTCGCGATGTACAGGGACTGTTGCAGAAATTGGAAATGAGCGGGAATACTTTAGACCTCGAAGAAATGTTAAGTTTGTGTAATGAAATGATTACTTTGCTTTCGAGTTCTGGAGAATTGGCCCGGGAGCAATTTGAGTATCCGTTAGCTTCTGTGTTTAGCGCTGAGTATGAGAAATTAACTGCAGAGCGTCGGGATTTGTTGGCTTCTTATGCACCTACTCATCCAGTGGTAAAGGAAAATGAACAGAAAATCTGGGCACTGTTGGAGAAGGTCAAAAAGGGAGCCCGAGATTATGTGAACAAGTTGGAACAAGAATTGGTAGGTTTATCACAGAATTTGCAAGTTGAGCGAAAAAAGCTACGCAGATTACCGGCTACGTCGCTCCAATATGCAGAATTGCAACGTGAACATGATCTTAAAGAAAGGGTTTATTCCACCGTATTGGTGCGATATAATCAAAATAAGCTGGAAAGCGAAGTGGATATCAGCGATGTTTTTATCATTGACCCTGCAATTCCTCCTCCTGAGCAAGATGTTCTCTTTGCGTTGATTATGAAGTCTTTAATGGGATTGCTTATCTCTGTTGGGATAGGGTTCATTGTGGCGGTTATCGTAGAGGTCTTTAATAAAACTGCGGAAAATGTAGAAGAACTTCAGGAAATGTTGGACATCCCGGTAGTGGGAGAAATTCCCATGATCAAAGTGGAGCAGGGAGATGGGGAGGGGATTCAGGAATTGCGAGGAAAGCGGGATCCTAAATTGATTACCCTGGATTATTCTCCCACTCTGGCCTCAGAGTCTTACCGGGATCTGCGTACGAAGGTGTTATTTATGAATCAAAATGAGGATCTCTCGTCGCTGATGGTAACCAGCTTGCGCCCCAATGAAGGAAAATCCCTGACCACGGCCAATTTGGCTATTACCGTGGCTCAGCAGAAAATTTCTACGCTTCTTATAGATGGGGATTTGCGGCGGGGAGTACTCCATAATACCTTCGGAAATAAAAAAACCCCGGGGTTAAGTGACTTTCTGATTTCCAGTGCAACGGTAGATTTTGATAATTTGAGTAAACTTATTCAACCCACATTTATTCCCAACCTATTCCTGATTACCTGTGGTTCTCCTATCCCCAATCCCACAGAAATGTTGGGAGGCGATCGATTTGTGGCCTTCCTGAAGTTGCTTCGTTCTCGGTTTGGAATGGTCATTATGGATACTCCTCCCATTCAAGCCAGCTCCGATGCTGCCATCTTAGCTCGTTATTTCGATGGGGTGCTCACAGTGATTAAGGCCGGTAGCACAGATATTGGGCAGTTGCGGCAAAAACTAAACGAGTATCCCAATTTGCGGAAGAAGGTAATCGGAGCCGTGCTGAATATGGTACAGATGAATATCAAAAAAAACCAGTACCAGTATTCGTATTACAATTACTAGTGGAAAGTGCTGGTTTTGAGGATCGTTTATTAGCCCCCAGGGATAGGGATAGGGGAGCGATAAGACTTCTCTTGTACACGAGTTGCTCGGGCAGTAATCAGCAAAGCGGTGATGTAAAAAAATCGCTTTGGTATCAAAGCCCGATGAGAGAAGTTGCCTCCATGACGCCCCTACCCTCCCCACATAAGGGTCATTTAGACCAACCCAGTGCAATTCCTTTTTTCCCAAGAATTATTCTGAAATAGTCCAATGATAGTAGAGTTTTTTCATCAGCCTCCCGCATTTTGGGATGCCTTTATCATGAAACATACCCAGGGACGGCTGTATCATCTTTCTGCCTGGAATGAAATGATACGGAACACTTTTGGTCATACGGTAAAGTATATGGTTGTTCGCGAAGGAGGGGAAATTCTAACAGCACTTCCTATTACCCATTTCCATTCCCGTCTATTCGGTGTGTTTGGGGTATCCCTTCCTTTTGTAAATTACGGTGGTCCGGTTTCGGTGGAAAATACCGGATGGCCTTCCGGATTGGAAACGCATTTGCAAACGCTTCGGGGAACGTGGCAACTGGAATTTATTGAAATTCGCCTGGATCGTCAGATAGAAACTTCATTGCCGCAAAAACAACATAAAGTAACATTTTTGTTGGATCTACCCGATGATCCAGAAAACCTCTTCAAGTCTTTTAAGGCTAAATTGCGTAGCCAAATACGACGTCCTTTAAAAGAAGATATGTATGCCCGGACCGGGGGAATGGATTTGTTGGAGGATTTCTACCGGGTTTTTGCGATTAATATGCGCGATTTAGGAACTCCCGTGTATCCGAAGAGTTTTTTTCGCAATATACTGGCCGTTTTTCCGGATAATGCCCATATAGTAGTAGTGTACTCCCGGGAAGGGAAACCTGTTGCCGGTTCTTTTCTGATTACCTTTAAAGGGATAATAGAAATACCCTGGGCTTCTTCTCTGAGAAAATATAACCGATATAGTCCCAATATGTTGTTGTACTGGGAATCTATGAAATTGGGGATTGAAAAAGGATGCCGTCAGTTCGACTTTGGACGATGTACTCCGGGAGTGGGGACTTATCGGTTCAAGAAACAATGGGGGGCTCGGGAAGTACCGCTGTTTTGGTATTATGTACTTCCGGAAGCTCAGTCCTTACCGGAAATGAGTCCTGAAAACTCTCGGTTTGATTTGGCGATTAAGGTGTGGCGACACCTCCCTATCCAAATTACTAATATCATTGGACCGCTAATTATTAGACACATTCCGTGAGCCATGGGAAATATGAATGTTGAAATCATAAGTGATTTTGAGAATTTTCTTGCCTTAGAAGATTCCTGGAATGATCTGGTGTCACATTCTTTGAATGATGTGCCGTTTTTGCGGCATGAATGGTTTAAAATTTGGTGGAAACATTTCGTAAAAGCCGACGATGAAGTACGAATTATCCTGATACGGGAAGGAGATACCCTGGTTGGTATCGCGCCCATGATGTTTACTAAGGAATCCGGGGCAGTGCTAACCTATCGAGTACTTAAATTGATGGTTAACTCTCATTCTATGCGCAGTGACATAATTCTTCACCGAAATAAAGATCATCTTGCAGTAATTGGTCGGATATGGCAAGAAATACGAAGCATGGGAGGATGGGACTATGTAAAACTCCGTGACGTGCCTTATTATCGGAATGAGAGTGTTACTATTGATATGCTTAAGCACGTAGTAGAACGAGAAGGATATGCTTTTTCACTGGAAACCCCCTGTTTGTCGCCTACCATTATGTCAAATGGCAAAGATTGGGAAGCTTATTTTAAAACTCGTAAAGGGCATTTTCGCCGCAATCTAAAGCGTCGTCATCGGAAATTGGAGCAAGAAGTAGGTCCGGTTATTATTAGAACTATCGAGCAACAATCGGAAGATTTGCATCAAAAGTTGGATGAGGGGTTAAAAGTTGAAGCTTCAGGATGGAAAGGTCGCCAGGGCAGTGCGATTATGAAAGCAAAAGATGTATATCAATTTTACCACGATATGGCTGAGGAAGCTCTCCGGAAAGGGTGGCTCAGACTTTATTATTTATTTGCCGGAGATAATCTTCTTGCCTTTGATTATTGTATGGTTTATAACAGACGCTTCTACCTACTAAAAATTGGATATGATGAAAATTTTCGCCGGTATTCTCCAGGACATTTATTGAAGCAGCATGAAATTCGGGAATGTTTAGAGAACCGGTTTGAAGAATATGATTTTTTGGGACACAAAATGGAATGGAAAATGGAGTGGGCCGATGAGGTGCGTCCTCATTATACTGTGTTTGTTTATGGAAAAACCTGGCGAGGATTCTGTAGATATATGTTGAATGTTAAACTGCTGCCAGCCTTACGTAAATCAACTGTGTTGCGTAAACTGAAAACCAAATTTGTGGGAAATTGAATATGTACGTCTCTTCCTGGCATCACCTGCCTCCTTACTTCTTTTTCTCCAAAAATCAGAAGACTTTGCTCCGATATTATCCTTTTACCCATCCCCGAAAACATTATTTTTATTATGCTAGAGGAGGAATTTATCATGTGGCCAAGAAACTTAATCAGTTGGGATTAAAACGTGTGCTTTTTCCGGCGTATCATCATGGAAATGAAGTCAAAGCCATGTTGGCCGGAGGAGTGGGGTTAACCTACTATAACATTATTGACAATGGCCAAATAGATTTTGATGATTTAGAGCGCAGAATTACTGCTGACACACGAGTGTTATATATTATTCATTACAATGGCTTTGCTCAAAATATGGAACGAGTGATGGAGTTGGTTTCTACCTATAATTTGTATCTCATTGAAGACGTGGCCTTATCGATGTTTAGTAAGTATGGGGATAAATATCTGGGAGAATTTGGAGACATAAGCATTTTTTGTCTATATAAAACTTTTGCGATTCCCAATGGAGGGTTGATAGTGGTGAATAATCCTGAGCTTGATATAACTCCTCAAACGCGCCCTCCTGACCGGGTTTCTACAATAAGCCGACTTGTAGGTTTGTTTATCTACTGGATGGATAATCGTTTTGATGGTTTGGGGCAGAAAGTGCAGAGAGTTAAAACAACAGTAGGGGAAATGTTTGCCAAAATGAACCTTGAGCCTACAGCAGTAATGGATTCCGTTTTTGATGAATCCAAAGTTAATTGGGGGATTTCTCGACTCTCGAAGTTTTTGATCAATCATAGCAAAGTTGATGATATTATTGCTCTGCGCAGGCGGAACTATCAGTACTATTTAGACCGTCTTGCTGCAGATCCCATGACAATAGATGTTCTGTTCCCGGAATTGAATGAAGGTGCAGTTCCTTTTGTAATGCTAGCTATGGTGAAAAACCGGGATAAAATCTTTGAGAGATTACTTGAGAAAGGGATAGAAGCATCTCGATTCTGGCGAGTGTGGCACCCGGATGTCCCCAAACATGAATTTCCTTATGTCGATCGCTTGCGAGAAGAAGTACTGGAATTACCTGTTCATCAAAGTGTAACATTAAAACAAATCGATATGGTGGTAGAACATTTAAGAACCATCATTCAAGAAGTTAATCCTGGTATCAAAGCTCGAAAATCTACGGTATTTTCCCGATTTGGGTAGATTCTGCCGAAGAATAGTGTACTGCAACACATGTTTTATTGAACTCTGGTGATTTTTTAAGTTTAAAGTGACGACCTATGTGTGATCATTCTGGAAAGCGAAGTATCAAAGAAACTCTGGGGAGATTAACTATGTTCAGGGTAAAAATCTCTCACTCAAAATTTGAAAGACTACCGGACAAATTGAGGGGAAATTCGTAATCAAGCGGCTTTTTCCTGGGAAGTTATTTAGATAAGCACTGGATGGATAAGGTTGTATTTATGGGAATAGAATATTCGCTCGTAAGTGATATTGAATCTTTTACCTTATTACGGGATGAATGGGCTAACCTTTTGAATAACAGTTCCATTTGTAGTCCATTTTTAACCTGGGAGTGGTTGTATACCTGGTGGATAGAATATGGGCAAAAGGATCCTAATAATACTCTGGCAATTGTTTTAGGAAAGAGAGAGGGCGAAATTGTAAGTATTCTTCCGGGATATATTAAGCAGGAAAAAATCGGAGGAATGAGGGTCAATGCGTTCTATTTTCTGGGATCAGAATATGAATCCTCGGATTATTTGGAAATAATTACTATTGATGATCAAAACCCTGCACATGTAACCGAAATTTTGAACTGGTTAATCTCTTCACATAATATCGACATCCTTCGTTTATATAATATTTTAGAATACCGGCCTATCTTGAAATATTTGCAACATCTTTGTGATGAAAGAAAATTTGAATATCATGTGTATCCTCATCGAATTTGTCCATTTATTCCTATTAAAGGAGATTATGAAAGTTTTTTGCAATCTTTGAGTAAGAGTATGCGGTATAATGTTCGTCGACATACTCGTCAGCTTTTTCAAAAGTTTGGGGCTGAATTCGGATGGCTCCAGACTCAAAATGAAGCAGATGTTGAAAATGGTATTAAGCAATTGTTTGAATTGCATGAAAGACGATTTCGAAGTAAAAATTGGGATACCATATTTCAGAACGAGTTGCGAGGAGCTTTTCACACGAAGGTTAGTAAGCTGTTGTCAAAACGAGGGATATTACGGTTATTTCGATTAATGGTGGAGGGAGTGCCTATTGCAATGATGTATAGTTTTGAATATCAAGGGGAATTGTTTTTCTTTCAAATAGGTATGGATCCTGCCTGGGAAAAACAAAGTGCCGGGCAGGTGCTTATTGGCCAGGTTGTACGATACTGTTTTGATAATGGGTTGAACCGTTTCGATTTTATGCGAGGTGGGGAGACATATAAATTTCGATGGACGGATAAAGCGCGTATGATTGTAGTGGTGGATATGGGAGTAACGTCTATAGGTAAGCTAATTGTTCGAACAGAATATTTTACTTTTCAGATTAAACGATTTATAAAAACAAAATTGTTGAAGAAAGAAGAACAGTATTGAAAATTCCAAAGTGTTTTGGGTTTTATCAATTAATTCGATTTCACAAGGGCTATTTCAACGGTAGATGGTAGGTTGAATTAAGATGGCTTATCTTACTCGTGTAGCGGACCTTCGTAAGGAAAAACAACTTTTGCTCGAATTGTTAACCATGAATCGGGAACGTAGTGGCTTTCCATACGAAAAGCGATATGAATGGCTGTATCTGAAGAATCCATTTGGTGAAGCAACAGCCTGGATAATTTATGATGACCAAAAAAATATTCCTGTAGGCACTACCGCCGTTTTCCCTCGGAAAATGCTGGTAAAAGGGAAAGAACTTTTGGCCTGGAATTGCGGAGATTTCTCGATCAACCGCCGATTTCGAACTCTAGGAATTGCAATGAAATTGCGGAAAGCGGCAAAACAGTGTGTGGATGAGGGAAAAGTTCCTTTTCTTTATGCCCATCCCAATGATCGTATGGTTCACATTCATTTAAAAGTAGGACATAAAAAAATTGCTCTTATGAAACGCTTTGCCCTCCCCATAGATGTTTCTAAAGTATTAAACAAAACTCCGGTTCAAAGAACAGCGGCCCGTGTTCTCAATCCTTTATTGAAAGGAGTACTTAAATTCAAATACAAAAAAGTTGGTGAATATGAGTTTTGTCCAGCCGGGAAAGCCAATTTTGACTATCATTATCGAGAAATTTGTGAAAGAATTAATCGCGAAATTCCGATCGTTGGATTGAGGGATGAAACTTATTTAACCTGGAAGTTTGGGAAACATCCTGTCTTAAGCTACGAAATATTTAACTATTATCAAGATAATAATCTAACCGGCTATGTCATATTTGTAATCGAAAATGATATCTGTTACCTCACTGAAATTGTTTGTGACAAAGATAGCTGTTTTTCCTTGTTATCTACATTTTTAAATGCCATTATTCAGCATTATCCTCATGTTAAATCTTTATCCACCATCCAACAGGAATATAACCCGGTAGTTTCTACCCTGCTGGAGGTCGGTTTTCGCTACCGGGAGGATGCAACCAGTAGCGCGATTGCTTATAGTAATCATACCTCTTTGGTAGATCTTGTGCATGATGGGCGAAATTGGTTTATGAACGTGGGGGATCGTGATGCATGAAAAGAAAAAAAGGACTGAAGAAAAGGACTTGTGAGTGTAGATTACCTTTTTTAAGGTAGAGATGAAAAATGGGGTTACGAGACAAAACCAAGATTGGAATTATATGGACATCGGCAACGATTATATTTTCTAAATCAATCCACATCGTCGCCGGAATTATTTTGGCAAGAATACTATTTCCTAGTGATTTTGGGTTATATGCTGTTGCCTTATTGGTTAAAAAATTTGCCAGACGATTGACACAATTGGGCTTTGCGGCGGCCATTATTCAACGTAAAGAAATTACCCTGACTCATATTAATACTGTATTTACTGTAACAATATTCATTAATTCCCTCATAATTGGACTTGTTTATATAAGTTCTCCCCTAATTGGTCAGTTACTGGAAAACACAGAAGTTGTGCCGTTAGTTAGAGCTATTTCACTTACCTTTTTTTTCCTCAGCTTTACCAACATTGCTGAGTCACTTTTAAAAAAACATATGAAATTTAAAGAAGTTTCTTTTGCTGTAGGAATAGGTTCTTTGGTGAGATTGCTTTCACCCATACCTATGGCTTTGCTTGGATTTGGGGTTTGGAGTATGGTTATTGGCGAGCTTATAGGTACAGTTGTAAGAACAATCGGTGCTTTATGGAAAGCCAAATGGGTTCCTAAATTCTATTTCCGTTTTTCTATCTTTAAGGAATTATATGCTTATGGAGTCAAAGTCTCAGTGGTAAGCTACATGGATTATTTTGTGAACAATATTGATTATATGTTAATTAGTAAGTTTTTAGGGGTGACTCAACTGGGATATTACGAGCGTGCTTTTAATATAATGAATTTAACCAGAACTCAGTTACATAGGGCGATGAACGATGCATTGTTTTCTGCCTATTCTAAAATAAAGGATGATTACCAGAATGTGGTGAGGAATCTAAAGGATGTATTAAGATTTGTGTCATTTATTGGATATCCGATTTTGATTTGGTTGTATTTTGCTGCTCCTGCGTTGATTACTCAATTATATGGAACTAAATGGGTACCTACCATTAAACCTCTTCAAATAATGTGTGTTTCTGGTTTACTGAATACATTAACAATGGTTTTTTTTCCAGTTATATTTGCAGTAGATTTGTTGATGCAACGAATCAAAGTTCAGTTTCTTTTTCTAATTATTCTTGGAGCAACCATTTAT
>RFIL01000550.1 GCA_003695285.1 Calditrichota bacterium | reverse complement strand
TCACCAGCTTTAAAAAAGTCATGTGCATCCAAAATGATGAGTTAATGTTCAATGCAAAGCCGTGCGGTGTTATGAAAAAGGTATGGTATTTCTGTGGAGTTGTATTCTTCATCTTACTGATCAGTTGTAGCGGTTTTATCTCACTGGATCTTCCAAATCCCGCAACTATCACCTTCAATGAGAATTGGCTAATGTTAGGCAGGAATCCTGAACATACCCACAATGCATATCATAATATTCACCCTCCTCTGGAGAAAGTATGGTCAAAGCGGGTCAAATCGGTGGTAACGGATCATCCCCTTGCCCTCGGAGATATCATTTTCGCCCCCACACGGAGTGGAGATTTGTATGTGATCGACTACCAGACCGGTGCAGGTATTGGAACCGGGCGACTGGGGCCGGCTATGGAACATTCTCCTTCCATTGATAACAATTACCTTTATGCTGGCTTTAATCTGGGAAATAAAACTTTTCTGGCCTTTAATCTAAGATTCGCCAGAAAAAAATATACGCTCTCCTATCCCCATGTGACCACTTCACCTCTGATAGTAAATGACCGAATTTACTTTGGAACTGATGACGGGGTATTGTATTGCTTGTCGAAATCCAACGGCAGAGAAGAATGGAGTTTTTCAACCCGGGCCCCCATCCATAGCTCTCCTGCCGCCCATCAATCAATTATTGTTTTCGGAGATGATAAAGGTTGGCTATATGCACTGGACGCCCAGCGTGGAATCCTCAAATGGGAAACACCCCTGGAAGGTACTATCTTTGCCCACCCGGTGATTGATGATTCGTTGATTTTTATCGGAACCGTTAGTGGAAATATGTATTGTCTAAATCTTATGAATGGCAAGGTTGTCTGGAAAAAGAGCGTTTCCGGAGCCATTTATTCCGGGGTATCGGTTTATAAAAATGTGATTTATTTTGGAAACAATGCTCATCAAGTGGTGGCTTTGCATAAATCGACTGGCGACATTGTCTGGGAATTTATGACAAAGGGGATTGTTAACACTGTACCACTCCCCTCCCCTGACTATCTTTATGTCACCTCCTGGGATAAACATCTCTACGTGTTGAATCGATTTTCAGGAGAACATGTATTTCAATACGAGTTCAAAAAAACACCTAAATCTTCTCCGATAATCTATCGAGATTACATATTAGTCCATTCTGCTAATGCTGAATTAGTAGCATTAGCCAATGAAAAATTCGTTAAAGAATGGAGAGAGAAACAATGATACGTAATATAAATTTGTTCCTGATATGCTTAACTGTGGGAATTTTTGCTCAGAATATGGCAACGATTACCATTGAATCAACACCTTCCGATTGTTGGGTGCGTATTGATTCCGTTCTGGTCGGGAAAACGCCTATTACTCATCTTGAAATCCCTCCCGGAGATCATACCGTGCAGGTCTATCCCAATCAAAATGGTATCTGGAATCTCGAAGAGAAAATTTATCAGATATCTCTGGCTCCGAACGAAGAAAAAACGCTGAATGTGAAGTTCAGCCGTCCCATTTTTATCAATACCATCCCGTTTGGTGCTGCCCTGTATCAGGACTCGGTAAAGTTGGGCTACACTCCACTCTATATCCCCTACGAACGCAACAGATCAAAGACCTTTACCCTAAAAATGGATGGCTACCAACCGTATACTTTTCGGTTGGATTCTATGAAATCGCTGCTGGTAAAGTTAAAACCGGTAAGTCTCACCCAAGAGGAAAAAACAAAGCCACAGCTCTTAGGCTTTATTCCCAAGAGTCGTTTAAAAAGTAAATTTACACTCCTGGCACTCACAGTCGCCACTCATTGGGCATCCTTTTATTTTAAAAACCAGGCAGATGAAAACTTTGATCGCTACAGCCGTACGGCTGATCCGGCACTAATGGATAAATACTGGAAACAAACCCGAAAATATGACCGCTTATCCGCTATTACACTCGGGGTTTCTTACGTAAGCCTCGCGGGTTTAATCTATATGGTGATCTGGAAATAATTTTCCCGGTTCCAGGCTATTTTCTTATCTGATAGAGGTGTGAAAGCCAGTTTCAGATTTTCTATGTACACTCCATAATAGTTTTGTTTTTCTTGCCAGTTAAAAAAATTACTTCTAAATTCAGCGTTTTCATCTGGGAGGCTTCCAGGTACTCCCAGGTGAAATAAGCAGGGGCTAAAAAACTATGATACAAATCAATTAAAGGAGTCCATTATGACATATTTAAAACAACGAAACCCATTTGAGAACGCCTTAAAACAATTCGACAAAGCGGCAGAAATCCTGAAATTAACTCCCAACCAGATTGCCATGATTAAGGAGCCACGACGAGTAACAGAAGTGAATTTACCGGTGAGGATGGATGATGGTTCGATTCGTTTATTTAAGGGATTTCGGGTGCAGCACAGTATCATCCGGGGTCCGGCGAAAGGAGGTATTCGATTTCATCCGGCAGTCACTGTGGATGAGGTGAAAGCTTTAGCCTTCTGGATGACCTATAAATGTGCGGTGGTAAATGTTCCTTTTGGAGGTGGGAAAGGTGGAGTGGTTGTGGATCCGGCTGAGTTATCGCAGAATGAGTTGGAACGGCTGGCACGACGTTATTTTGCCGAGTTGAAAGATTTATTTGGCCCGGAAAAAGATGTCCCGGCACCAGATATTAACACCAATCCGCAGATTATGGGCTGGATGTTTGATACGTTTTCAATGCATGAACGAAAATATTCGCCGGGAGTCATTACTGGAAAGCCATTGGAGTTGGGTGGTTCGGAAGGCAGGAAAGAAGCAACCGCCCGAGGGATGTATTATTGTGTGGAAGAAGCTTTCAAATTAATGGGCAAATCTTTGAAAGGTGCCACCGTAGCTATTCAGGGATTTGGCAATGCCGGCTCATTTGCGGCAAAACTGCTCAGTGAGGCTGGTGCCAAAATTGTTGCCATTTCCGATATCTCCGGTGCCTATTATAATCCGAATGGCATCGATATAAAAGCTGCTCTGGAGACCTGTGAAAGCAATCCACGATGGATTCTCACCGGGTTGCAGGATAGGGCTAAGGTTGAGATTATGGAAGACCCCATGAAACTTCTGGAATTGGAAGTCGACATTTTGATTCCCGCAGCATTGGAAAATCAGATAACTGAGGAGAATGCTGGTAACATCAAGGCGAAGCTGATTGCCGAATGCGCCAACGGTCCGATCACTGTGGAGGCCGATGCCATACTTGATGAAATGAATGTAGTCAGGATTCCCGATATTCTTTGTAATGC
>RFIL01000109.1 GCA_003695285.1 Calditrichota bacterium | reverse complement strand
TAAATCCGTGGAAGAAATTATGCAAACCACCAGCGTGGCGGACGTCAAGGGTAAATACAAAGGCAAAAAACGAATCCGGGAATTTGATTATATGGACAAGTTAACCGGACAGGAATTAATTGAGCGTCTGGAACAGGAGATGAAAGAAGCCGCCGAAAAACTGGAGTTTGAAAAAGCGGCCAGATTGCGAGATGAAATTCTCAAGTTAAAGGGGAAAAAAATTTAGATTAAACCACTGAGAACACAGAGATGCAGAGTAAAAAGAATAAAAGTTAATGTAAGATATCCAATACCTCGTAGATTGTTCTTGATAGTCACAGGTATTAGGTAGAGTACATTTAGGTTGTGGGGAGGATTCTGATACAATCTCTCTAATTCTTTTACTCCGTGTTCTCTGTGGTTCTAAAAAAAAACCACAAAGAACACAGAGATTCAGAGAAAAGAGGATAATAGTAAATTTAAGAAACCCAATAACTCGCAGGTTATTCTCGAAAGTTTTAGGTATTAAATATTTTATATTGATGTTGTTGAGAGAAATCTGATCAATCTCTATAATTCTTTTTCTCCGTGTTCTCTGTGGTCTCTGTGGTTATGGAAAAACAAAAACCACAGAGAGCACAGAGATTCGGAGAAAAGAGGATAAAAGTTAGTAAGATACCCAATAACTCGTAGATTGTTTTTGATAGTCACAGGTATTAGGTAGACTACATTGAGGTTGTGGGGAGGATTCAAATACAATCTCAATAATTCTTTTACTCTGTGTTCTCTGTGGTTATCAAAAATCAAAAAGCAGTCAAAGAACCCCCTCAAGGTCCGGGAAAGGATAAGGCGATAGCGATAATGGAGAAATATATTCGATGGCATTTATCAATCTGTGTGTGGTTAGTTCTCACCTCCCTGGTTCTCGGATCCCCATCCCAATCTCCCGTCCCCCCAGAACTGGATTCCCTGCTATTGCAGGGCAAAGAAGAAATCTATAACCTGCATTTATTAAAGGCGGATTCAATTTACGATCGCGTGATAACCGAATTCCCCGACTACCCCCATGGTTATGTCTATGAAGCCTATGTTACCCTTCTGCTCTATGGGATGGACCTGAGCAACGACTCACTGGGCGGAGTGCTGGCTGACCAGATTGACGTTGCTATGGATTATGTGCGAAAGTTTAAAGAGAAGTATCCCCAGCATGCAGAAAGCTATTTTATGGATGGATTGGCAAAGGGCATCATCGGGATTCGGGATGTTGTCAATCGCAGTTACATCAAAGGCTACTTCAATGGTCGCAGCGCCAAGAAGAATCTGGAAAAAGTCGTGGAACTTGACTCCACGTATTACGATGCCTATCTGGGGCTGGGAATTTTCCATTATTATGCAGATTTACTTCCAGGGGTATTAAAGTTTGTTGCAAAACTACTTGGATTTGGAGGCGACCGGAAAAAAGGAAAAGAAGAGATATTATTGACTGCCCAAAGGGGTAAATATTTCCGGGTAGAGGGTAAGTTTGTTTACCACTCGGCACGCTATTTCCTGGAAGGAGAAAAGCATTATTCCTTTCTGGGAATCCAGGAGCTCTATAAACAGTACCCGGATAACGGCGCGCTGGGGCTCATGATCGCTTATCATTATCGCAGAACCGGCTTTGCCAGAAAATGCATTGAATATCTGGAGAAAATTAACGTCTCCGCAGATTTCCCCGCCCCCCAGATTCCGAATTTAAAGTATTACAATATGGCGGTATCTTATTACGATTTAAATGAATTTGAAATCGCTGATTCACTGTTTCAATTGCTGTATGAATTACCAACCCGAAAGTCCCTCTATTATCAAGCAGCCATTAATTTTTATCGCGGGCATCTGGCCGATTTACGATTTGATCATGATACTGCTGTTCAATTCTATCGGCAAATACCCGAGCATAAACAAACTCAATACTGGTTTCAAATTTCGCGCAGTCTGTTAAAATATCCCACAGATTCGTTGATGTATCAGTATTTCATCACCCGCAATTTATTGTATGAACGGCATTTCGATGTCGCCACAAAGAAAATTCAGGAACTGCTAACGAAAGTAGATTCCGGAGCCACATCTACTAACCCGGATTTCCCATTTTTCCTACGAGATCTTCTGGGGGAGGCGTACTATTTCACAGGATTCCGAACCAAGGCCAGAGATGTGTATCAATCCATGGTGGCTCAACTCTCATCCATGGAAGATGAGTTTCGTAAAGCCTGGATTTATATTCACTACGGTCGCGTGTTACGTTCATTAGGCTACTATGAACTGGCTGAAAAAATGTTCGATAAAGCAACCAATATTGATGATGATTATACTCGCTTGATTGTTTCCCGGGAAAAATACGTCTTGAAGGAGATGGAAAAGAAAAACAATACCCGAAAATCTTCCTGAATGATTATATTTGCTTGTGAAATACCGGAAGTCAATCTTATAAGACGTCATTCATCAGACTATGAGGAGTAAAATGAAGGTTTTGGTTTTAGGTAGTGGTGGTAGAGAACATGCAATCGTATGGAAGATCAATCAAAATCCAGAGGTGGAAAAGATTTATTGTATTCCCGGTAATGGCGGGATTGCCGAGTTAGCTGAGTGCCATTCCCTGTCGCTTTCAGATTTTGATGCTATCAGTAAATTTGTGCAAGAAAAAGGGATTGATTTTACCATCGTCGGGCCCGAACAACCTCTCGTTGAGGGAATCGTAGACCATTTTCAATCCCGTGGATTATCCATTTTTGGACCTTCAAAACAAGCAGCACAGATGGAGGGGAGTAAAATTTTTGCCAAGCGACTTTTACAGAAATATGATATCCCCACCGCGACCTATGAAGAGTTTGATGACCCCAATGTTGCCCTCAGTTACCTTGACATGTTACAGGAGCAGCCACTGGTCGTAAAAGCGGATGGCCTGGCAGGGGGTAAGGGAAGCATCGTGTGCCCGGATATTGCCACGGCGAAAAAAGCAGTGGATAGTTTGATGAATATCAAAATTTTTAAAGATGCAGGGGCTCGAATTTTAATTGAAGAATTTATGACCGGACCCGAAGTCAGCCTGTTCGTTTTGACTGATGGGAAAGATTACGTGATATTATCTCCGGCGCAGGATTTCAAACGTGCCCTGGATAACGACAAGGGGAAGAACACCGGCGGTATGGGGAGTTATGCGCCTACCCCCTTCCTGACATCGGAACTGTATCAACGAAGCATCCGGGAAATTGTGGAACCCACACTCCATGCACTTCAATCGGAAGGTATCGACTATCGGGGAGTCCTTTATTGTGGGTTGATGCTTACTCCAACCGGTCCAAAGGTAGTAGAATTCAATTGCCGCTTTGGTGACCCTGAAACCCAGGTGGTCCTTCCGCTCCTGGAAAGTGATCTACTGGAACTCCTGTTAGCTGTGGAAAAACAAGAACTGAGTAAAGTATCGGTGATGCTAAAACCGGATTATGCAGTGTGTGTGGTACTGGCTTCCGGAGGATATCCGGATTTTTATGAAAAGGATAAAGAAATCACCGGTCTGGACTCCATACCCGAGAATGTCATTGTCTTTCATGCCGGAACCTACCGCAAAAATGG
>RFIL01000108.1 GCA_003695285.1 Calditrichota bacterium | reverse complement strand
CGTACCGGGAAACAGTTGTTCGGAGAGGATTTTTTAACCTACCTGGAAAAGGAATTTACTTTTTCCAGAATCACGTTAAAAGCAATACCGGAAGGGCGCGTGGTTCATCCGAATACCCCAATCACAGTGGTGGAAGGTCCCCTGGCCATTGCACAGGTGCTGGAAACTTCTTTATTGAATCATATAAATTTTCAAACTCTGATTGCCACCCGGGCGGCAAGAATACACGACAGCGGACATGGTCAACTGCTTCTGGAGTTCGGTTTACGAAGGGCTCATGATCGAGGAGCCAATGCGGGGGCCAGGGCTGCGTTGATTGGAGGAGCCGATTTTACCTCCAATGTGGGTATTTCCCACCTGTTGGGATTTCCTCCCAAAGGGACACAGGCACACAGCATGATTCAGGCCTTTATTGCCATGGGAGGAAGTGAGCTGGATGCCTTTCGGGCTTATGCGGATATTTATCCCGATGATTGTCTCCTCCTGGTAGATACCATCGATACCCTGCATAGTGGAATACCCAATGCGATACAGGTATTTGAAGAATTACGGCAGAAGGGGCATAAACCGGTGGGTATTCGTCTGGATTCCGGTGACCTGGCTTATTTGAGTATTCAAGCTGCCCGAATGCTGAATGATGCCGGATTCCCTGATACGATCATTGTACTTTCCAATAATCTGGATGAGCTGGTCATCTGGCAAATCATCACTCAGATTCAGGATGAAGCTCCCAAATATGGAGTAGACCCCGATCATTTAATAAAACGTCTGGTGTATGGAGTTGGTACTCGATTAATTACCTCTCAGGGAGACTCCAGTCTGGGAGGGGTTTATAAACTGGTCGGTCTGAAAAAAGATGGAGTTTGGGAACCGGCGATAAAAATTTCTGACACTCCGGAGAAGACGCCGAATCCTGGCAATAAGCGTGTCTGGAGGATCTATGACCAACGGGGGAAGGCAA
Source organism: Calditrichota bacterium (assembly GCA_003695285.1). Taxonomy (GTDB): domain Bacteria; phylum Calditrichota; class Calditrichia; order RBG-13-44-9; family J075; genus J075. The sequence goes on along the minus strand of RFIL01000108.1, from coordinate 12,651 downwards.
CGGCCGACGTCTTAACCCTTGCCGAAGAAACACCGGCGGATTGGGAGAAAGTGGTATTACGGCACCCTGGACAACCCTCGAAAAGACGAATCCTGAGTCGAGAGGAGATATCCGAATTTGAGCCGCTTCTGGAAAAGGTATGGGAAGAGGGTAGGAGAGTGGCTGAGTTCCCCCCGATTCCGGTTTTGAGAGAACGACGTATCCGGGATGTGAACCGCCTGGATAGTGGTATCAAGCGACTGGTGAATCCTCACATTTATCATGTGTCGCTGAGTCAAAAGTTATGGGACCTCAAGCGGCGTCTCATACAACAAATGAAGAACAACAATTCCAATGATGAAGGGAACAACGGAGAATGACCATGCTTGATGGGATTAGAGAAATCGTCAATCGAACCGATGAGCAACAGGATGAATATTCGTTGCGAGAAGAAATGGTACTCATCGGAAAGCGATTATATGACAAAGGGTTAATTGCCGCAACCGAGGGAAATTTTAGTGTTCGACTGGATGAAGAGCGCATTCTGGCGACGCCGCGGGGAATGTGTAAGGCTGAACTGGGAGTGGAGGATTTGTCTATTATTGATGTGCGGGGAAACCACTTAGAAGGGGCGCGATATGTTTCCACGGAAATCGCCCTTCATCTGGAAGTATATCGTCAGCGGAAGGATGTGCGAGCGGTTGTGCATGCTCATCCACCTCATTGTATCGCATTAATGTTGGGGGGGGAGCAACTGGACAAACCCATCCTGGCTGAAAATGTGATTTTATTAGGTAAAATTCCCATTGCTCCTTACGCAACTCCCTCCACAGAGGAAGTGCCTGCATCAATCCGGGATTATATTACCCAGACGGATTGTATTTTGTTGGACCATCATGGTAGCCTGACGGTAGGAAGGTCGCTCCGTGAGGCTTTTTATAAATTGGAGATGATGGAACATTCCGCCAAAGCGTATTTATTAGCGATGCAAATTGGACAGGTGAGAGAGTTGAGCCGTGATGAGATTGCCCGACTTATGGAACTAAGGGAAAAGACTTATCGAATTAAATGGCCGATTATCCCTTTTTAATTAATAGGATCGGGGGGATTTCCGAAGTTGTAATTTTTAAAAAAGTTTTTGATATCGTGTTTCAAGCTATTAAATTCAGTGCTTGCCAATTCCCAATAAGGGAATATCTTTTTTACGAAAGGAGGAATTAATTAATGAGTGAAGATGTTAAACAAAACCAGCTGGAAACCATGGATGTCCAAGCTGAAACCAAAACAATGGATGTTGCCAAAAATCCTCAGACCAACGAGGAAGATGAGTTCCCTTTCCAGCCCGGACAGGTGGTAAAAGCCGATGAACTGGAACAACTGCTACCTGAGGAGCACGATGAGGAGCTGGAAAAATTATTTGAACAAAGTTTTGAAAAGTTCAAAGAAGAAGAAATTATTACAGGTAAGATCCTGGAAATCAATGACAAAGTAGTGATTGTTGATCTGGGATTCAAAAGTGAAGGTGTATTAACCCGAGAAGAATTTATCGATGTAGATAAATTCAAAGAGGGGGATGAAGTTGAATTGTTCCTGGAAACCACGGAAGACCCTGATGGAAACGTTGTTGTCTCCCGTAAAAAGGTCTATTTCTTGCGGGCCTGGGAACGTTTGATGAGTAAATATGAAAACGATGAAGTGATTCAGGGACGAGTGGTGCGTCGCATTAAGGGCGGATTTGTCGTTGACCTGGATGGTGTGGATGCCTTCTTGCCCGGTTCACAGGTCGATGTGAAACCCATCCGTGATTTTGATGCCTTTGTGGGGCAAACTCTGGATGTTAAGATTGTTAAAGTCAATGATCAACGGAAGAACATTGTGGTTTCCCGCCGGGTAATCATAGAGAAAGAACTGGAAAGCAAACGCGAAGAAATCTTACAAACTTTGGAAAAGGGTCAGGTTCGCCGTGGAGTTGTCAAAAACATCACCGATTTCGGGGTCTTTATTGACCTGGGTGGTGTCGATGGATTGTTGCATATCACGGATCTTTCCTGGGGGCGTGTCAACCACCCCAGTGAGCTTGTGAAGCTGGATCAGGAAATTGATGTGATGATCCTGGATTTTGACGAGAACAAGACGCGAATCTCTCTTGGCTTAAAACAATTACAACCTCATCCCTGGGAAAATATTGTGGAGCGTTTTCCGGTCGGTTCCAAGGTAAAGGGTAAAGTTGTTAGCCTGACTGACTACGGAGCATTTGTCGAGCTGGAACACGGGATTGAAGGTTTAATCCACGTTTCGGAGATGAGCTGGTCACATCATGTGAAAAATCCTTCTCAGATTTTAAAGGAAGGTGATGAAGTTGAAGCTGTACTGCTCAGTATTGAACCGGAAGAACGTAAAATTTCGTTAGGATTGAAACAATTAACTCCCGATCCCTGGGAAAATATCGAAGAAAAATATCCCATTGGCAGCAAACACAAAGGGGTTGTGCGGAATTTAACACCATTTGGTGCCTTTGTTGAATTGGAAGAAGGTGTAGATGGATTGGTGCATATTTCCGATCTCTCCTGGACCCGGAAGATTCGCCATCCCAGCGAAGTCATCCGCAAAGGCGAGGAAATTGAGGTTGTAGTTCTGGATATCAATAAAGAAGAACGACGTATTGCTTTAGGTCACAAGCAGGTGGAACCCAATCCCTGGGATACTTTCGAAGATGCCTACAAAGTGGGAACCGAAACGACCGGTAAAATCGTTCGCCTTATCGACAAAGGAGTGATTGTCAATCTCCCGCTGGGGGTTGATGCTTTTGTGCCGTTGAATCATTTAAGCAAAAACAAAATTAAAACTCCTGCGGAACACTTCAAAGTTGGGGACGAACTTCCCTTAAAAGTGATCGAATTTGATAAGGATAACAAACGCATCGTCCTTTCAGTAACCGAGTATCTGAAGGATAAGGAACAGGAAGTTGTCGATGCTTATCTGGCTGAACACTCTCTGACTCCCACCACTATAAAAGAAATGGTGGAAGAGATACCTGAGCTGGAAGAAGCTCCTGAAGAAGGTAAAGGTCGGAAAACCAGCCGGAAGAAGACGAAAGAGGAAATGGAAGCGGAAGAAAGCGCTGAGAAAGAGAGCGATGAAACCCCCTCTGCGTCCGAAGAGGAGGCTGAAGCTGATAAAGGTGCAGAATCTACCGTAGAAGAGAGTTCCGAGGAAGCTGAAGAAGAAAAACCTGAGACTAAATCGGAAGCGGAAGAGACAAAAACGGCTGAATCTGAGGAAGAAAAACCGAAAAAAACAACTAAACCTAAAGCCAAGAAAACAGAAGAAAGTGATACCTCAGAGGCAGCAGCACCGGAGACGGATGAATCTGCCGAGAGCGAATCAGAATAGCTGGATCACACCTGTTGAACTTACAAGGAGATCCCGGATTTTTCCGGTGATCTCCTTTTTTTTTTACCCACACTTCGCACTTTTTAAAAATGGATTTTCAGAATCGTTGATCTTTTGAGTTGTTTTTTCCAATTCGAAAGTTATATTTCATACTTCTGCGGTCATCTATATTCCAATTGTTAATAGGTCTATGTTGCTTCGACCTATAGTGTCTCTACAGGTCAGAGTATAAGCTTTTTTAAATTTGAGATACTCCATGGCATCAATTTTAATTTAGTGTCTCAGTGGAAGCAAAAATGGAGAGGGAAATGGAGAATACTCATAATCCAGGTTTAGCGGCTGTTTTAAGCTTGATTATACCGGGAGTGGGCCAATTCTATAATGGAACCTTCTGGCGAGGGATTTTCTGGTTAATTATTACTCCGGGGTTATGGATTGGAAGTGGAGGGATGCTGGGATGGATATGCCATGTCATTTCAGCCATCACAGCTTATCGAATTGCACGCCGTAAGGTAGAAGGCACCTTTGAATAAATATGTTTTTTAAAAAACCTATATCCAGTTTGCATCATCGGAAGATGTCAGGCTAAAGAGACTATTGGGAAGGAGCCCCCTTTGAATTTCTCTGCGGAAAAGCTTAACGAACCCATCAATTCAGGAGATACAGCTATGGCGATCATAACATTGGATTTGGACAGTCGGCGGAAGGTCGAAATTCTGGCACCAGAGGAAGTCATGCATGAACGACCTCTATTGATATTAGCTCATGGATCCGGGAATGACATGATGTCTCCTTTCCTTTCTACCATCACCGAACATCTGGAATATAAGGGGTTGAATGTGGTGCGTTTTAACTTCCCCTATAAAGTAGCCGGTCGAAAAATTCCCGATCGCTCCGAAATACTGGAAAATTCATGGAAGTTGGTGATTGAGTGGGTTCAGGAAAACTTGAGCTATAAGAGTCTTTATATTGGGGGGAAAAGCATGGGTGGTAGAATTGCCTCGATGATAGCCGGGGAATATTCAAATTTAAAGGGATTAATCTTTCTGGGCTATCCACTGCACCCGCCCGGTCGTTATGATGAAATCCGGGATGAATATTTGTATGAACTGGAAATACCCATGCTGTTTATTCAGGGAACCCGTGATGGTTTTGCAAGGATGGATTTGTTACAACAAACGTTGAGTCGTTTGCGAGAAAGAGCGACTTTGCACTGGATAGAGGGAGGAGACCATTCTTTTAAAGTGTTAGTGAGGAGTGGCCAGAACTATCCGGAAATTTTAAAAAAGGTAGCTGGAATTATTGCGGATTGGATAGAAGAGGTGGATAAACAAGGATGAACCGTGGCAGAGTATTTTATGCCGTTTTGAACATGGGGTTAGGTCATGCCTCCCGAAGTCTCTCCATTATTCAGGAATTTTTAAGACGAGGATGGGAGGTTTTAATTGGCAGTAACGGTCGAGCGCTTGAATTTTTGAAAAAGGAATTTCCCGGGATACCTTATGTGGTGACTCCCGGATATGACTTGAAATACAGTGAGAGTAGTCATCAAGTTTTAACATTATCTCTGCAGATTCCTCATTTCCTGAAAAAAATTTTTGAAGAACAACAATTTTGTCAGCAGGTGGTGAGGGAGTACGAACCCTCATTAATTGTGAGCGACCATTGTTATGGAATGTATCATCACCAGGTACCTTCTTATTTTCTTTCCCATCAAATTTATTTTGCTCTGCCCCGCGGATTATCTTATTTCTCAGCAATCCCCTCTCAATTCAATTTTTATTTTCACCGTAAATATAGAAAAGTGTTGATTCCAGACTATGCTGATGGTAAGGGTGGGGTGTTAAGTGGCGCTTTAAGCCGGGTGCCCAAGAAATCTTCCCGGTATGCCTATATTGGGTTACTTTCCAGTATTTCCCGAAAAGATGCACCAGATGAAATAGATATCCTCGTCTCCATCTCAGGTCCAGAACCTCAGCGTTCTATTTTTGAGCAAAAAATATTATCCCAGATTTCCTCTTTAAACGGTAAGATCATTGTCACCCTCGGGAAAAGTGAAATAGATAAGCGAGAAACAGTGGGAGAAAATATCACCATCTATTCCCACCTTCCGAGAAGAATGATGGGAGAGGTTTATAACAGGGCCAGATTTATCATTTCCCGATCCGGATATTCCACATTAATGGAATTGGCTGAATTGGGGAAGCCAGCTCTACTTGTTCCCACCCCCGGGCAGACCGAACAGGAATATCTGGCCAGATGGGTTTGGGAAAGACAGTGGTTTTACAGTGTCTCCCAACAAAAGCTAAATCTGGAACGCGATTTAGAGACCGCCGTTCAATATGCTGGGTTGTTTAAACCCGATGCAACCGACGAAACAGTTGAACGTTTTTTTGAGGAAATCTGAGGTTTGAATATGGTATTTACCTTGCTCGATGATGATAAAATTCTGCCTGTTTACCAGTGGTTTCGGGAAAAATGGAGCTCGCTTCTGGTTTGGGGATACACGCTTTTTATCCTATATGTCACCTTCAGTCCTTTCAAATTTGCCCGGGATACAGCAAAGATTTTAAAAAATTTCCAGCATGTTGAATGGGTACCCTATATCTTTAAGGGAAATTTCTATTCCGGTTCCGATATTTTTCTCAATATTTTGCTGTTTTTCATACTTGGTGTCCTGGTAGGGGGGCGAAGGATTCTCCAATCTTATCAAAAATTTCAACTCAAGGATTGGTGGAGTGTTATCCGTTTTGGCCTTTTTTTAAGCCTGGTTGTGGAAGTTCTACAGAATTTTACCTGGGATAGAGATTCTTCTGCCTCGGACTTGTTTAATAATATTCTTGGAACGATTTTAGGGGCATGGTTCATTCATTTTATATATCTCAGATACCGAGGGATTATTAAGCAATGGTTGCTTAATATTTTTAGTGGTAAACCTGAAATGGTTTTATCGGCGTTTTGGCTGGGAATATTATTCATGGGATCCCTGGCTCCATACAATTTTTATCTCTCGACTTACCACATCGCTCGGCGTTTTTCAAGCTTCATGACTCATCCGTTTACCATTGAAGGAGATTATTGGGGAGAAGCCATCATCTATTTTCTTCTGTATTCGCTTTTTAGTTTTTTCTTTCTGAGAGGTGTGTTATTCTATTTTCCCCGATTGCTGAATAGAAGATACCGATGGCTCATTTTCCTTTTATTGATCGCAACAGTTGGCTTCCTGGAGGCTATTCAATTGGGACTTAAAGAGAGAAGGCATTCTCTTTCTGACTTAATTCCCGGACTTGTTGGGATAGCGGTGGGAATTTACTACGGATATATAAAAACAGTGGGTAAACTTCGGAATACAAAGGCGTTTAAGGGCGATGGGTCTCTCTATCGAATGGACCGACAACATTTTACATTCATTCGATTCATAGCTATCATTTTTTTTACACGCCTGTTTCTTAATGAAGCGGTCCTCCTTCTGGAAGGCAAATTTGTAAATATTCAGAGTAAACTGTTATATTTTTTTCATCCCTATCGGTGGCTCTTTGAAGGGGACCGTTTAGGCATGGTTACTGATGTCTTACGGTTAGGTATTCTGATGTTCTTTCTGGCCTTCTTTATGAGTGTCCTATTAAGAACGAAACTCACTCATCGTTGGAATCCACGATATGTATGGTATGCGGGTATATTTTACCTTATATTGACCTTGATAGTTTCGATGATGTTCTCTGCAGACAAACCACATATCTTGCAAATGATGGGCGGTCTCGTGGGATTGTGGGTTGGGTTATTTTTTGAATTTATTTATCATCAAATGTTTACAACTGAAGCAAGGAGAAATCCAGCGCCAGAGTATTCTCCCACCGAATGCATGGGTAAGATAAATGTGGATATAAAGAAAAGTTGAAGTACTAAAATGATTACCGATTAACAATCACCCATAAGAAGAAAAATGAGAACTCTTGTGTATGCCAGATTACTGACCTTTTTAATGCTTCTAACTTTTTTAAGTTGTGGAAAACAAGGAACCAAAACTGTATCGTTGGATAGTAAATCCGCTATCTCTTACTATTATGCAGCAGTAGCGGAATTGGAAGAAGGGAACTTCGAACAGGCATTAGCCAAGCTCGATACAGCAATCCTGTTAAAACCTACCGTAGCAACTTTTCACCAGGTAAAGGGGTGGGTATATACTCAATTACAGCGTCCTGATTCGGCTATTGTGAGTTATGAGAGAGCATTAAGGTATAAAAGCCACTTCCCGGAGGCATGGTTAAACATCGGTAAACTATACCTTCAGGTGGGGGATTATGAAAATGCCGCATTTTATCTAAAAAAAGCAACGAATGAGTTTCCGGATTCCACCCGGATTCATCTCCTGTTGGGAGAAGCCTATTATAAAGCCGGGCGATATCTGTTGGCCAGAGATCATCTCAGGACTTACAGCCGTCTCGCTTCAGACACTATTGATACCTACTGGAAGTGGCTGGGGTTTACCTATTACAAAATTCATGAATTTAGGGAGGCGGAGAAGGCATTAGAGAAATATCTTACCCTGCATCCCCAGGATCCGGAGGCCCTTAAAATGATGGGGGTTACAAAGTTCGCTCTGGAAGAACTGGATCAAGCCATCTCCTATCTCAATAAGGCCGGAAAAACCCTGACGACTGATCCAGAAATTTATATTTATCGAGCAAAATATTTTGAAAGATATCAAAAACATAATGTTGCACTGGAACAATTACATATTGGTTTGCAAAATATTCCCAATCATCCGGAACTTCTTTTTGAAATTGCCGTGCTACATTATGAACATAACGAGTTAGCTTCTGCCCGACAAACTCTTCAACGTTTGGTGGAGTCTTATCCCGATTTCTGGCGGGCCTACCGTTACCTGGGTTTGGTTGCAGAGAGTGAAAATCAATTGCAGGATGCCTATCGATATTATAAGTTATACCTTGATAATATTCTGGAGTATGATAAAGAGATAGTCGATCGGGTTAAAGAGTTACAAGCAAAACTTTCAAATCAATAGGGTGGGATTTTTAAAAATTTAGCAAATTACAGTTGTTGATAAAGAGAGTGGTTATGCCCATGATGAGAATTCACTTAAACATTTCTTTAATGCTGTTGTGGTTGGGAGTATTGCCTTTCACAGGGATTGCTCAGGTTCCTACTGACAATTTTGGAGACCTGACATTTCGGATCGGTGCTTCGGAAGCTCAGCACTATTTTGTGAAAAGTGCCATCCTCTATCGGGATGTGGATGTAGAGTATGATACCACCCTCCATGTGAGTAGCGGAGATTCCACCATTTTATATTATTATCCACAATTGAAAAAAGGGAATCGATTCGTATTGCACCTGATAATAGAACCTCAACAGCAAAAGTTAAGTGATTTGGGGTCGGAGTTTTATGATTTCTTTTTTGTGCTGGGAGATTCTCTGACAGATACTCTCCGTATAGAAGGCGTTGATTCATCGGTCTATTTTTTCCGCAGTGGTCAGTTTACCACCCGGCAAATTTTTTCTCGCAATTGTAAGGCATATTTTGAACTGGGAGAACGAAAGGACTTATCCGGTAATATTGAGGGTACGTTCGCTGTAGAGTTTGAATACCCTTCCGCTGAGGATTACCAACAATACCAGCCGGTATCCCTGGAGGGAAAATTAATTGTCCCGGAAACCAACCTGCTCTCCGGCCAGGAAACCAATGTCAGTGAGCTAAAAGAACGGAAAGCAAGATTCAAACGAAATCTTTATATTGCGATTTTTACCTCTCTTTTCATTATAGCCTTTGTGTTTCGATGAAAAACCAGTGGAAAAAAGTTATTGTTCATGTGGACATGGATGCTTTTTTTGCATCGGTCGAACAACTCCATAATCCTTCCCTGCGCGGAAAACCAGTCATTGTGGGTGCTGACCCGAGGGGAGGAAAGGGGAGAGGAGTGGTTTCTACCGCATCCTACGAAGCCCGGAAATATGGTGTTCACTCCGCAATGCCCATTTCCCAGGCCTATAAGCTCTGTCCTCATGGAGTTTATTTGAAACCGAACGGACGTTTGTACAAACGATATTCAGAATTGGTCATGGATATCCTCCATCAGTTTACTCCAAGGGTTCAGGCGATAAGTATTGACGAAGCATTCCTTGATGTAACCGGTAGTGTGCACTTATTTGGAGATGTGGAAACTCTGGGAAGGGAAATCAAGAAACGGATTTACCAACAAACGGGGTTAACAGCTTCCGTGGGAATTGCACCCAGTAAAAGTGTGGCGAAGATCGCCTCGGATTTTCAAAAACCGGATGGATTAACAATCGTTCCTCCCAATAAGGTACAGGAATTTCTGGAACCTCTGGAGGTTACCCGCCTCTGGGGAGTGGGAAAGAAAACTTTTGAGGTGCTTTCCCGTATGGGCATTGAAACTGTCGGTCAACTTAGAGCTTATCCCCTGGAGGTACTGGAACAGAAAATGGGAAAAATGGGGGCTCATCTCTATCGCATGGCCAATGGTATCGATGAGAGGGATGTGCATGACCGGGACGAAATCAAATCAGTTAGTCATGAAAGAACGTTTGGTAAAGATGAAAGAGAACTGGAGGTGTTGACCAGCACCATGCTCCTGCTCTCGGAAAAGGTTTGTTCTCGACTCAGGAAATACGGCTTAAAAGGGAAAACGGTTCAATTAAAAGTTCGTTATTCAGATTTCTCTACCTTTACTCGCCATAAAACGCTTTCGGATCCCACCAACTTGACCGAAGAAGTGTTTAATGTTTCTCTTAATCTTTTTCAGGAATTTGTCAACCAGGATAAGGCCATCCGCTTAATTGGAGTGGGGGTATCCCAGCTCTCCAGTGAAAAAGGGGGACAAATTACTTTGTGGGATATCGAGAAAGAACGCAAGCTGGAATTGGAGCGGGTTATGGATAAAATTCAGGAGAAGTTTGGCAAAGAAGCACTGACTCATGCACAAACGTTAACGTCCCATAAACGGAGAAAAGAAAAAGAATGAATGATAAGTGGTGGTTCTATCAACTGCCTGCGGTTCTTTGGGCATTGTTAATTTTTATTGCTTCCTCCCTGCCGGATATCCCGGGGCCACGATTGAACATTCAGTTTGAAGATAAATTAGACCATCTTGTGGTGTATGCCGTATTCGGTTTCTTGTTATGCCGGGCATTCCTATACCAGAATCGCTTCCCTGGCTGGCGAGAATCATACATTCTTCTCTCTATCGTGGTTGGTATCTTATATGGTTTATCAGATGAGTTTCATCAATACTTTGTTCCCGGCCGGTATTCTGAATGGATGGATGTGCTTGCGGATAGTATCGGCATCATTCTGGGAGTGAGCGCCTTTAAAGTATATATCTCTTTACGGGCAAATTTTACGGATTAGAGCATTTCAACCTTTGCCATAAACCCTCCTTTCCATAACTAATACACTTCTTCATGGTTTCCGGATAGGATTTCCGGGCTGATCCGGATTTTGACCTTTCTCCTCAGGGGGAGGGGAGTATCCACCGATTTTTTTATTCCCTTTGATTTTACCGAATCAATGCTGTATAATTAGCCGCCTTTTGGTCAGGTGAATAAATGAAGCAAGTTTAATTCAGGAGAAATGATGAAGTTAAAATTGAAGATAAAAGTTAAGCTGAAATCCTCCGGGAAATCAGTACCTCCTTCAGAACAAGACAAGTAAACCATGTTCTGAAGTCGCAAATTTGAAAAGGCTGTTGGAAAACCCCGACAGCCTTTTTTGATGTACAGGGAGTTGGTATTTCATTTCTGGCAATAATATAAACCCATGAGGAAATTAAATTTTTTGTTGCGAAAATGATGATTTTGGATGCATATATACTATATTGTATCTTCTAAACCAAGATGGAGCGTAGATAGATGATTGCCTTGAAAGACAAAATTATTACTTTAAAATACATTACTCTCACCGCAGAAGAAATATTACAGGATTATCGATTAGCATTTAAAAGTCGAGAGGCGAGCCTGCTGGGGCGGAAAGAAGTCATGGGAGGACGGGCAAAGTTTGGAATCTTTGGTGATGGTAAGGAAATTCCGCAACTGGCAATGGCAAAAGCCTTCCAGAAAGGCGATTTCCGGTCCGGTTATTACCGCGATCAGACGGTCATGTTTGCCCTGGGAGAGCACACCATATCGGAGTTTTTCGCACAACTTTATGCCCATGCAGATTTGGAAGCGGAGCCGGCAACCGGGGGGCGACAGATGAACTGTCATTTTGCCACCCGCTTTTTGAATCCTGATGGCACCTGGAAAAATTTGACCGAACATTATAATTCTTCCGCTGATTTATCTCCAACTGCATCTCAGATGTCGCGACTCGTGGGACTGGCCTATGCATCCCGACTTTATCGTGAACTGGAAGAATTAAAAACCTTTGTACAGTTCTCTAAAAATGGAAACGAAGTGGCATTTGGTACGATTGGAAATGCCTCCTGTGCGGAAGGAATGTTCTGGGAAGCCATTAATGCCATCGGTGTTCTCCATGCTCCTGCTGTACTGGCCATCTGGGATGATGATTATGGTATCTCTGTGCCTAATGAGTATCAAATTACCAAAGGGAATATTTCTGAGGTTCTTAAAGGGTTTCAAAGGAAGAAGAACTCCAGGGATGGTTTTGATATTTACACGGTGAAAGGATGGGATTATCCGGCGCTGGTCGATGTCTTTTTGAAAGCAGCCACTGTCGCCCGGGAAAAACATATCCCGGCTATCATACACGTAACCGAATTAACGCAACCTCAGGGGCATTCTACTTCAGGTAGTCATGAGCGTTATAAATCCCGGGAACGATTAGAGTGGGAGAAGGCATTTGATGGAATCCGCAAGATGCGAGAATGGATGATAGCGGAAGGGATTGTAGAGGAAGATATGCTGAATGAGATTGAAGAGGAGGACAGGAAAGAAGTTGAACGGATACGTGATAAAGCCTGGGAAGCATATCAAAAGCCTATTCGTATGGAAATCAACGAAGTCGTTGACTTGATTTCCAGCCTGGAAACCATTTCTTCGCATGCTTCAGAACTGAGACAGATCCGGGAAAAATTAACACGCATTCTGGCACCCACCCGAAAGGATATTTTTATTGCCGTTCGTCAGGCTCTGGTAGCTGTCAGAAGCGAAGAGAGCAAAGAACGGCAGAACCTCATCGAATGGAAACGACAACATGAAAAAGAGAACCACCAGCGGTATGATTCTTATCTCTACAGTCAATCGCATGAATCTGCGTTGAAAGTGCCGGAAGTGAAGCCG
>RFIL01000107.1 GCA_003695285.1 Calditrichota bacterium | reverse complement strand
TCGGTGAATTTATTTTCCGCGGCAAAGCGCAGCACCGAATCGATTCGACCGGTGCTCAGCAGGTTATGGCGCACCACCCATAGGCCGCGGATTTCGGAGTTAGAAGAGGGTTGACTTAAAAGTAATCCAGTAAGCAGAAACAGTAAGCATCCAACTCTAACCATTGTCATCCTGTAAGTGATTGTGTAAAATATCCCCATCAGTCAAGGATATTCGTTCATTCGAATTCTATCGACTACCTGCAATAAAACCTTATGTTGCTTGCTAATATGATATGGAAATCACAGGAAAAGCAACCGCTATTTCTGGTGTTTCTTCAGGCCATATTTTTTTGGTGGGAAAGCTACATGATTTTGGGGAAGTATTCAAATTCGCTTAGTATCAGTGTAGATAAAACCGCAGGAACTTCATAATTAGAAAAAAGCAGCGCCCATATTGTTGGCGCTGCTTTTAATTCAGCCTAAAAATATATGAATCCGAAAATTTAGAAATTATTTCTCATCCCCGGTATCTTCATCCTTTTTTTCTTCTTCTGCCGGGGGTTCTTCTTCCGCCTTCTCTTCTTTAGCCGCTTTCTTCTTCGGTTTGGCTTTGGGCTTTGCTTTTTCTTTTTTCTCTTCAGCTGGTGCTTCTTCCGCTTCGGCAGGCTTTTCTTCGGTCGCTTCGGCTTCCGCTTCCGGGGCTTTCTCCGCTTTTTCGGCTTTCGGGGCTTTTTTAGCAGGTTTTTCTTTCGGTGCTTCTGCTACATCCGGAGTTTCTTCGGCAACTTCAGCTTTTTCTTTCTTAGCTTTTTTATCAGCGGTTTTCTTTTCTTTTGGTTTGGTTTCCGCTTTCTTGGCCGGTTTCTTTTTCTTCTTCTTACCGGCACCTTCGTCAATAATCAATTCTTCAAAACCGACCAACTGTAAAATAGCCACATGAGCACCATCACCCTGTCGCTGACCTAATTTGATCACCCGGGTGTACCCCCCATTGCGATTTTCATAGGTCGGGGCAATTTCATCAAACAGTTTTTTTACCAGTGTTCGGTTCTGCAAGAATTTAAAAGCCAGTCTCCGGGAATGCACTGTATCATTCTTGCCATAAGTTATTAACCGTTCAATGTAGCGTTGCGCTGCTTTCGCCTTGGCCAGTGTCGTTTTTATCTGATGATGCTCAATCAATGCAGCCGCAATATTACGTAATAATGCTTTCCGGTGGCTTACGGTTCGGCCTAATTTTTTCACTTTTTTCCGATGTCGCATGAAAAAACTCCCTTCGTTACAATCTTGAATAACAAAATTTATCTTCCTTCAGGAAGATGTGATTTTATCCTGCCTCCCATCCGGGATTGTTTAGTCTTCACCCTTGAGATATTTATCCACATCCATTCCGAAGTAAAGTCCCTTTTTCTCCAGAATTTCCTGGATCTCCTGCAATGATTTCCGACCAAAATTCCGGAATTTCAACAATTCTGACTCATCCAGCCGTACCAGATCACCAATGGTTTTGATATTGGCATTTCGGAGACAATTGTGCGACCGTACCGATAGTTCCAGTTCATCTACATTCATCTTCAAGAGTTTCTTAATTCGCAGGACTTCTTCATCAATTTCCTGAGTTTCTTCCTCTTCAGGTTCAAAATCAAAATTAATAAACAACTGCACATGGTCTTTGATGATCTTGCCAGCAAATGTGAGCGCATCATCCGGTGTAATACTACCATCCGTTTCAATTTCCAGAATCAATTTTTCGTAATCTGTTCGTTGCCCAACCCGGACATTTTCTACCTCATACCGTACATTCAATATTGGAGTAAAAATTGAATCAATCGGGATCAGACCGATGGACGCTTCCAGAGGTTTATTTTCCTCAGCGGAGACATATCCCCGACCTTTTCCCACTCTAATTTCCATATCAAAGTTTGCCTTCTCATTCAAGGTGGCAATGTGTAAATCCGGATTCAGGACTTCAAAATCTGTGGTGTATTTTTCCAGGTCACCGGCTTTGAACTCAGCTGGCCCTTTTAAATGAAGGGTAACCTTATCCGGTCGCTTGTTTAACAATTTAATCCGAACTTCCTTCAAATTAAGGATCATCTCGGTTAAATCTTCTTTCACCCCTTCAATAGTGGAGAATTCGTGGTGAACCCCATCAACCCGGATGGCAGTGATAGCCGCTCCCTGAATGGAGGATAGTAACACCCGACGGAATAAATTCCCCAGGGTGGTGGCAAAACCTCTCTCCAGTGGTTGGAGGATAAACCGACCAAATGTGGTTGAATACGTGGAATCATCCAGTTCAACCTTTTCTGGCATTAATAAATTTGCCCAATTCATAGAACTCCCAAATATGTTTTGTTGACTATTTAAACCCCGACACTCCTTTCAGGAATGTCTATTTGTTTTACATTAACTAGAAAGATTACTTCGAATACAACTCGACAATCAGATTTTCCTGCACTTCGATGGGGATATCCTGTCGTGCAGGTTTTTCCAGAAATTCTCCTTCCATTTTGGCTTTATCCACTCGTAACCAGGGAACCAATGTTTCATCACTGGTACGTTTTAAAGCCTCATGGATAATTCCTAATTTCCGGCTTTTCTCGCGTACGGTAATTTTATCCCCCGGAGTTACGGTATAGGAAGGGATATTGACCACTTGACCATTTACCATAAAATGGCGATGTAATACCAGCTGTCGTGCCGCTTTACGAGAAGGAGCAAATCCCAATCGATATATCACATTATCCAGACGGCTTTCCAGGAGCTGTAATAAGTTTTCCCCGGTAATCCCCTTCTGCCGACTGGCTTTTTTATAATAATTTCGGAATTGAGCTTCTAAAACCCCATAAATCCGTTTCACTTTTTGTTTTTCCCGCAACTGTATACCATATTCCGAGAGTTTAGCTCTTCGGGTAGCGCCATGCTGCCCGGGGGCATAGGAGCGTTTTTCAAATGAGCACTTAGCCGTAAAACACCGTGCCCCTTTCAAGAAGAGCTTTTCCCCTTCTCTTCGGCATAGTTTACAAACAGGTCCTGTATAACGTGCCATGCAACTATTTCTCCATTTACTATTAGGTTAAACCTTTTATACTCGTCGTTTCTTCGGTGGACGACAACCATTATGAGGAATGGGCGTCACATCCTTGATAGATAAAATTTCCAGTCCTGCCGCCTGCAATGAACGAATCGCTGCTTCACGACCGGCTCCTGGTCCTTTTACTTCCACATCCACCTGTCGCAGCCCCAGTTCCATTGCTTCCTTGGCAGCTGTTTCTGCCGCTAACTGTGCTGCAAAAGGTGTGTTTTTACGAGATCCTTTGAATCCCACCTTGCCGGCAGAAGCCCAGGAAATCACATTTCCATTTAAATCGGTCAGGGTGACATGTGTATTGTTAAATGTAGCTTTGATATGAGCTACACCATGCGCATCTACCTGAACTTTCTTTTTGCGAACGGTACGACCTCTTCTCGCCAATGCGCTATCCTCCTTCTTGAATCAAAAATGATACGTTTCTTGACTTCTCTCAAAATGAGAGATTCAGATTTTTATTTTCGTTTTTTCATAACTGCCCGACGACGACCTTTACGGGTACGGGCATTGGTTGATGTTCGTTGCCCGCGAACCGGTAATCCCATCTTATGACGGATTCCCCGATAGCAACCAATATCAATCAACCGCTTGATATTCATATTAATCTCTGCTTTGAGAGCACCTTCCACCTTGTAGTTTTGCTGGATATTCTCTCGTATCTTGCGAATCTGTTCATCATCCAGATCTCCCACTTTGATGGAAGGATCCACGCCCGTATCATCACATATTTTCTGGGCTGTGCTCCGTCCAATACCGAAGATATATGTCAGAGCGATTCCGATTGACTTATGTTTTGGTAAATCGACACCTACAATACGCGCCAAAATGACCTCCAGCTATGCTTTTATTGGTTCAAAATTTCAATTTTTGTTTTTCATCCTATCACATACGTAACAGAAAAACATTATCCCTGACGCTGTTTATGTCTGGGGTTGCGTTTGCAAATGACCCGAACCACCCCTTTTCGGCGGATAATTTTGCAATGCTCACATCGTTTTTTCACGGAGGCTTGTACTTTCATTGCTCATCCCTCTATTTATATCGATAAATAATTCTCCCCCGGGTCAAATCATAGGGGGATAATTCTAACTTGACTTTATCACCTGGCAAAATTTTGATAAAATGCATCCGCATTTTGCCTGACACATGAGCCAGCACTTCATGCCCGTTCTCCAACTCGACGCGAAAAGTCGCATTGGGTAAAGTTTCTTTTATAATTCCATCTACTGTTATTGGTTGTTCCTTTGCCACTTTCCTACCCTTCCGGTGTAAGTTGATGTGTCGTTAATATCTCCGGTGCACCATCCGCCAGAAGTATTGTATGTTCATAATGGGCAGACGGTAGATGGTCTGCCGTTACAATCGTCCAGTTATCCGAGAGGGTATACACTTTTTCAGTTCCCATATTAATCATGGGTTCAATTGCTAATGTAAATCCTGCTTTCAACAACGGACCTCTTCCTCTTTTCCCATAATTGGGCACCTGAGGATCTTCATGCAACTTTTTTCCAATACCATGTCCCACTAATTCTCGAACCACTGAGTACCCATGAGATTCAGCATATTCCTGTATCGTCGCTGAAATATCCTGTAACCGATTCCCCACCTGAGCCTGCTCAATCCCTTTATGCAGTGCCTCCCAGGTGACATTCATTAATTGTTTTTTCTCTTCACTCACTTTGCCAACTGCAAAGGTAAAAGCAGCATCGCCGTAGTAACCCTGATATCGAACTCCTACATCAATGCTAATAATCTGTCCTTCTTCCAGGACACGTTCAGGTGAAGGAATGCCGTGCACGACTTCATCATCGATCGAAATACATGCACTGGCTGGAAATCCATAAAGACCTTTAAATGCCGGATACGCTTTCTGGGATAACACGAATTTCTCAATTTTCTCATCAAGTTCTGCTGTAGTAACACCCGGCTTTATATATTCTTTTATATATTCAAATGTTTGTGCTACAATACGAGAGCTGACTCTCATCAGCTCTATTTCTCTGGCGCTTTTTATGGTAATCATGAATCGGTTTACCGTCTTCGTCCACGAATTCGGCCGCTCTTACTGAATCCTTCATAATATCGCATATGGAGATGCGATTCTACCTGTTGAATAAAATCCAGAGCAACCCCTACGATAATTAGCAATCCCGTCCCTCCAAAAAAGGAAGCATAGGCGAATGAGATATTAAACACCTTCACCAGGACATAAGGGATGATTGCCACCACAGCCAGCGCAATTGACCCCGGCAGGGTCACCCGGGTTAAAATTCGATCCAGATATTCAGCGGTCTTTTTACCGGGACGCACCCCGGGGATAAAACCACCCTGTTTTTTCAAATTATCCGCCACCTCAGTGGGGTTTAGAATAATCGCGGTATAAAAATAGGTAAAAAAGACAATCAACAGACCATATACCAGCCAGTAAAACCAGTGATCAAATGAAAGGATATTTGCCAGCCAGAGCATAACGGTGCTTTCCGGGAATACAGAAATCAAAGTACTGGGGATAAACATAATTGCCTGAGCAAAAATAATGGGCATCACCCCGGCTGTATTCACCCGCAGGGGAAAATGAGTATTAACACCCCCGTATACCTTTCGCCCTACCACTCGCTTAGCATACTGCACTGGAATTTTGCGCTGAGCTTGAGTTAGCGCTACAATGAACGCAACAATAACAAAAGCCAGAGCAATCAGGATTAACTCGGTTAAAAGTGTTCGATTATCACTCTGAAATTCCACCCATTCCACACTTATCGCACTCGGAAACCGCGCAATGATACCGACCATAATGATCAGCGAGATACCATTACCAATACCTCGTTCGGTTATCTGCTCACCCAACCACATAATCAGCATGGTTCCACTGGCCATGGAGAGCATGGTCAGCAGTTTAAAACCGATACCGGGATTCAAAACCACCTGTTGACTTTCCAGCCAGATAGCAACTCCAAATGCCTGCATGGCTGAAATGGCAAGTGTGGCATACCGGGTGTACTGGGTTATCTTTTTCCGCCCTTCTTCTCCAGACTGCTGCAGCCGCTGAATAGAAGGGACTACTGCGCCTAAAAGCTGAAAGATAATCGATGCACTGATATAGGGCATAATTCCCAACCCGAAAACGGCTGCTTTAGAAAATGCCCCACCAGCAAAGATATCATAAAGCCCCAGCAACGTTCCGGATATATCCTTCATCCGCTCTGCCAGAACGGCGGTATCAATACCCGGTGTTACGATGTGTGTTCCAATTCTTTCAACAGCTAATACGAAAACAGTAAATAAAATCCGTTTCCTTAAATCCTCGATCTTGAAAATATTGCGAAAGGTCTCGATCATAATAGCGTAACCACGCCTCCAGCTTTTTCTATTTTCTCCTGAGCACTCTTACTTATCGCATGAACTTTAATGGTGACCTTCTTATCAATCTCTCCATCTCCCAACAGTTTGACCGGCTGAGAAGCCTTTTTGATCAGGCCATATTGTTTCAGAACTTCAGGGGTAATTTCATCCTGAGTCTCGATGCGAGCCAGGTCACCCACATTTATGACTTGATACACCTTTTTACTATAATGGTGGAAACCGAACTTGGGCAACCGTCTCTGGATGGGCATCTGCCCACCTTCGAACCAATCCCGTTGTTTGGAACCGGAACGGGAACGCTGTCCTTTATGGCCCCGACCAGCAGTCCCACCAAAACCGGAACCCTGACCTCTACCAACCCGTTTCCGATTTTTTGTCGAACCTGGCGCTTTTTTTAGTGACTTTAAATCCATTGTTCTTATCCTCAACCTATAAAATTTTCCGAATCAGCTCTTTTTCTACAGAATAATCAAAATTATTCTACCTCTTCCACAGAGACCAGATACTGAACCTTTTTAATCATCCCGCGAATTTGAGGCGTGTCTTTTTTGATGACACTGTGATTTAACCGTTTTAATCCCAGTGCCTCAATGGTCCGGCGATGATCAGCTCGACGCCCGATCAAGCTCCGAATTTGAGTTATTTTCAGCATTTTCTCTTCTTGTTTCTTTTTCTTTGCCATAGCTATCTCTTCTCACCAATGCTTGTTAACTATAAAGATCTTTTAACGACATTCCACGATTACGGGCGATGGTTAATGGATCTTCCAATTCTTTTAAGGCCCCCATCGTAGCTTTGATAACGTTATGGGGATTAGAAGAACCGATTATTTTGGTAAGGATATCCCGGATTCCCACCATCTCACAGATAGCCCGCACCGGGCCACCGGCGATAACACCGGTACCGGGTGAAGCGGGTTTCAACACCACCTTACCAGCACCAAACTTACCATAAACCGGATAGGGAATCGTTCCCCCAACCAGAGAAATGCGAACGATTTCCTTTCGGGCATTCTCGGTTGCTTTGGCAATGGCATTTACCACCTCATTGGCTTTACCAAGCCCAACACCAACATGGCCATTGCCATCACCCACTACCACGATGGCACTAAAGCTAAATCGTCGGCCACCTTTGACAACCTTGGCTACCCGGTTGATATACACAACCTTTTCTTTCAAGTCCAGTTCATGTGGATTAATCTTCTCAGTCACTTTATCCTCACTTGGTTTTTGAGGTTATTCAATTAAATTCCTTCCGAATACTCAACTTTCTTAAAATTCCAGACCGCCTTCGCGTGCACCATCGGCCAGGGCTTTGACTCGCCCATGATATTTATAGCCATTGCGATCGAAAACGACCTTTTTAATATTCTTTTCCAGGGCTTTTTTCGCCAGATACTCACCCACAATTTTACTGGCCTCTACCCGTGTTTTGGCCTTCTTCACCTTATCTGCAATTTCCTTACTTAAACTGGAAGCTCCCAGCAACGTTCGTTGCTGAGTATCATCCACTATCTGGCCATAGATATATTTCAGACTACGATACACCACCAGTCGTGGCCGTTCAGATGTTCCAATCATCTTCTTTTTCCGTCTTTTTTTACGTTTGGTACTCATAATGCCCGCAACCTCATTGTTTATTTAGCAGATTTACCAGCCTTGCGGCGCACTACTTCATTTTCATAGCGAATTCCCTTACCCTTGTAAGGTTCCGGGGGGCGGAAGGAACGTATTTTGGCGGCAACTTCTCCCACCAGCTCCTTATTAATCCCGGATACTTCAATACGGTTGGCGGATGCCACTTTCACCTCAATACCTTCCGGAGGCACAAAATAGATGGGATGAGAAAAACCAACCGCCAGTTGAATCCCTTTTCCTTTGGCTTCTGCACGATATCCCACCCCTTCAATCAACAAGACCTTGGTATACCCCTCTGTAACACCAACCACCATATTATTGATCAACGTCCGGGTAAGACCATGGAAGGCACGCCATTTGCGCTCATCATTGGGGCGCTCCACATGAATAAACCCATCCTTCAGTTCAACCTTCATCTCCGGAGCTATTTTTTGAGAAAGCTCCCCTTTGGGTCCTTTAACGGTTACCAGACCTTCCTCTATCTTAACTTCCACACCTTCCGGCACCTTAATAGGTAATTTTCCTATCCGAGACACGTCTCACCTCTTTAACTTTATCGTTACCAGATATAACAGAGCACCTCACCCCCAACACGCTCCCTGCGTGCCTGACGTTCGGTCATAATTCCTTTGGAGGTGCTTAAAATTGCAATTCCCATATTATTCTTTACCCGCGGCAATCCCTGCACATCCACGTAAAAACGCCGACCCGGTTTACTTACCCGTTTCAACTCATGGATAACCGGCTTTCCGGTAGCGGGCACATACTTTAAAAAGATACGGATAATCCCCTGCTTACCATCTTCAATAATGATATAATTTTTGATAAACTTATAATCATATAAAATCTGTGTCATCTGCTTCTTCATGTTGGAAGCAGGGATATCTACCATTTTGTGCCCGGCTTGCAGGGCGTTGCGAATTCGTGTCAAATAATCCGCAATGGGATCCGTCATAGACATAAAACCTTCTCCTGTAAATTATGGTATTTCAATCAAACTCAATACCGACTCAATGTCTCACTGTTTACCAGCTTGCTTTAATCACTCCCGGTATCTGACCTTGATTAGCCAAATCCCGGAAACAAATCCGACATAATCCAAATTTTCGATAATATGCGCGTGGACGACCGCATCGTTCACAACGATGATATTCTCGAACTTTAAATTTTTGCTTTTTCTTCGCTTTGGCAATTAATGCTTTTTTGGCCAATTCTCATCTCCTATTTTTTAAAGGGCATTCCAAAACCTTTTAACAACTCATAGGCTTCTTCATCGTTACCGGCATCGGTGACAAATGTGATATTCAAACCCCGAATTTTATCAATTTTATCCACATTAATTTCCGGAAAGATAATCTGTTCCCTGGCACCGATGGAATAATTTCCCTTTCCATCAAAAGCCTTATCAGAAAGCCCACGGAAATCGCGGATTCGAGGAATCGCCAAACTGATAAAGCGATCTAAAAACTCATACATGCGATCCCCACGAAGGGTTACCCGGCAACCTATCTTCATTCCCTGACGCAGCTTAAAATTTGAGATAGACTTTTTCGCTTTGGTGACTGCCGGTTTCTGACCACTGATGACCGCCAGATCTTCCATGGCTTTTTCCAATAATTTGGGATCCTGTATGGCTTCCCCGACCCCCATATTCAGACAAATTTTAGTTAATCGCGGTACCTGCATAACATTTTTATAACCAAAACGTTTCATCATCGCAGGTATGATTTCTTCTTTATACTTCTTTTTTAGCCGGGGAACGTATGCATCATTTTTTGTTGTTTTTTTACCCATTGTGGCATTCCTTCTGGTTAAATCATTTCACCACAGTCTGCAAGTTTACAAACTCGAACTTTAGAACCATCATCCAGAACCCGAAGCCCCACTCGTGTTGGTCGATTACATTTAGGACATATCAACTTCACATTAGAGATGTGAATGGGCGCTTCCTTCTCTATAATCCCCCCCTGTGGCAAATCTTGTGTGGGGCGAGTATGGCGTTTAATAATGTTCACTCCTTCCACAATCACCTGGTTCTTCTTGGGGAACACTTTCAACACGCGTCCCCGTTTCTTTTCCAGACGATGCTTTCCGGAGATAATTAAAACCGTATCATTTTTTTGAATCTTTTTCATCGTTCTCAATTCCCTATCATTA
Source organism: Calditrichota bacterium (assembly GCA_003695285.1). Taxonomy (GTDB): domain Bacteria; phylum Calditrichota; class Calditrichia; order RBG-13-44-9; family J075; genus J075. The sequence goes on along the minus strand of RFIL01000107.1, from coordinate 5,059 downwards.
AAGAACTTCCGGTGCTAAGGAAATTATTTTCATAAAATCTTTTTCACGTAACTCTCTTGCCACGGGCCCGAAAATACGGGTACCTCTCGGCTCACCCTGATTATCTAACAACACCGCTGCATTCTCATCAAATCGGATGTATGAGCCATCTTCCCGACGGATTTCTTTTTTGGTGCGAACAATAACCGCTCTGGACACATCACCTTTTTTCACCGCGGCATTGGGAATAGCACTTTTCACGGAAACCACAATCACATCCCCAACTGTTCCATATCGCTTCTTCGAACCGCCCAGAATTCGGATACACATTACCTTTTTTGCACCTGAATTATCCGCCACATTTAAACGGGTATATTCCTGAACCATGACTCTAACCTCAACTTCTTATATTATTTGACCTTTTCGACAATTTCGACAACCCGCCAGCGCTTGGTCTTACTGAGTGGCCGAGTCTCCATTATTTTCACCTTATCACCAACCGTACACTGATTCTCTTCGTCATGCGCTTTGAACTTGGAGGTTCTCTTGATATATTTCTTATAGAATGGATGTTTTACCAGTCGTTCTACAGCAACCACGACCGTTTTATCCATTTTATCACTCACAACCACTCCTACGCGAGTTTTTCGGATACCTCTTTCCATATCCCTTACTTACCTTCTTTTGAAGTTTCTGACTCTACATTTTTGTTAATTCCCAGCTCAATCTCCCGCAAGATGGTTTTATGACGAGCAATATCTCGCCTTACCTGACGAATGCGGCTGGGATTGACGAGTTGATGCGTTGCTTTTTGAATTCGCAAATTTGACAACTCCTCAAGCAAGTCATCCAACTGTTTTTTTATCTCTTCAACGCTTAATGTACGAATTTCTGAGGCCTTCATAGCTTCTTATTCCCCACCTTCTTTACGCGTAATAAATTTGGTTTTTATGGGCAATTTATGGGCTGCCAACCGCATTGCTTCTCTGGCAATCTCCTCCGGGACACCTGCCAGTTCAAACATCACCCGACCCGGCTTCACCACCGCTACCCAGTATTCCGGAGAACCTTTCCCCTTACCCATTCGAGTTTCAGCCGGTTTTTTCGTTACCGGTTTATCTGGAAAAATCCGAATCCAAACCTTTCCACCCCGCTTTATGTAGCGAGTCATGGCCACACGAGCTGCCTCGATCTGACGGCTGGTAATCCAGTGAGCTTCCAGGGCTTTTAATCCATATTCGCCAAAAGCAATGGAGTTACCACGAGTTGCCTTCCCCCGGGTACGCCCCCGCTGTTGTTTTCGATATTTAACCTTTTTGGGCATTAACATGGTGTTATTCTCCTCGTCCTTTCTTGCCGATCACATCACCGTGATAAATCCAGACTTTCACTCCGATGCACCCATAGGTGGTCATAGCCGTAGCCGTGGCGTAATCAATATCCGCCCGCAAGGTATGCAACGGTATCCGACCATCTTTGTAACTTTCGCTTCGCGCCATTTCTGCACCTCCGAGACGACCGGAGCAGGTAATTTTGATCCCCTGTGCACCCAGACGCATGGAGGAGGTCAATGCCCGCTTCATCGCACGACGAAACGAAACCTTACCTTCCAGCTGACGGGCAATATTTTGAGCTACCAGAAAGGCATCCAATTCCGGATGCTTGATTTCGGTGATGTTGATTTGAATATCCTTTTTTAACAACTTTTTCAGCTCTTCTTTCAAGCGATCGACTTCCGCACCCTTCTTACCAATTACCACACCCGGTCGCGCGGTATGAATGGTAATCGTAATCCGTCGGGCTGTTCGTTCAATACCGATCTTGGAAACCGCACCATCCGCCAGTCGCTGACGAATATATTTGCGTATCAACAGATCTTCGTTCAATTTTTCCGCGAAATGTCGATCATCAAACCACTGGGAATCCCAGGTTTTGATGAAGCCTAAGCGAAATCCTATTGGATTACATTTCTGACCCAAAACAGTTCCTCCAAGATGGTAATTATTCGTTAACTTTACTTTCAACAACTATGGTAATATGACTGGTCCGACGACGAATCCTGCCAGCCCTTCCCATTGACATGGGACGAAAACGCCTCAGCGTGGGGCCTTCATCGACCAGCACCTTTTTGACATAAATATCATGCGGTGAAATATGCGCTGCCTCTTCATTCAGGAAAAAATTGGCCACCGCTGAACGAAGGGTTTTTTCCAGCGTCTTCGAGGCTCGCTTGGGTGAAAAATGCAATATATTTAACGCATCTTCCACATTCTTTCCTTTGATTAAATTTACCACCCGTCGAACCTTAAAGGGTGACATGCGCACATATTTTGATCTTGCAACTGCTTCCATTGCTATAGTCCCACTATTTCAGGTTTATCGAACACGTGATTTTCTTTCCGCCAATTTGCCACCATGGCCACGGAAAGTCCGGGTCAGGGCAAACTCACCCAATTTATGCCCGACCATATTTTCCGAAATGTATACCGGAATAAATTTAATTCCATTATGCACGGCAATTGTATGCCCGACAAATTCGGGAGGAATAGTGCTGCGCCGTGCCCATGTTTTAACTACTTTTTTTTCACCGGTTTCATTCAATTTTTGAATCTTTTTGTACAACTTCTGGTCAATAAAAGGACCTTTTTTTAGCGATCTTGCCATTTTTAAACACCCTTACTTACGTCGTTTAACAATGAGTGCATCCGAAGGTTTATTTTTTTTGCGTGTTTTCAACCCCTTGGAGAGCTGCCCCCAGGGAGAACAGGGATGCCGACCTCCAGAAGAACGACCTTCGCCTCCCCCCATCGGGTGATCGACAGGGTTCATTGCTACCCCTCGAACATTAGGCCTTCTCCCTCGCCAGCGAGAACGACCGGCCTTACCCAGCGATACATTGTTATGATCTACATTCCCTACATGCCCCAGCGTGGCGTAACAGGTCATCCGGAACTTCCGGATTTCACCAGAAGGCATCTTCAGCAATGCATATTCACCTTCCTTAGCCATCACCTGCAAACCGGTTCCCGCACTGCGACCAACCTGACCGCCCTTTCCGGGCACCAATTCCACATTATGCACCTCCATCCCCAGAGGGATTTTGGCCAGGGGAAGCGCATTACCAACGCGCACATCCGCATCTTCGCCGCTCACCACGGTATCTCCAACCTTCAACCCATCCGGAGCCAGTATATACCGCTTTTCTCCGTCTGCGTAATAGAGCAGAGCAATTCGAGCGCTCCGATTGGGATCATATTCAATCGCTTTTACCACTGCCGGAATACCATGCTTATCTCGCTTAAAATCAATAATGCGATATTTCCGTTTATGGCCCCCACCTCGTTGCCAGGCCGTGATTCGCCCTTGATTATTGCGGCCTCCGGTTTTGTGGAGCGAGACCACCAATGAAGGCTCAGGCTCTTGTTTCGTGATTTCATCCCGTGATACATCGGTCCGAAATCGCAAGGTCGAAGTTGTGGGTTTGTATGATTTTAATGCCATAACTTTTCTCCAGTTACTATCCTATTTCTCCACAAAGTCCAGGGTTTGACCTTCACCCAGAGTTACAATTGCTTTTTTATAGCTTGAGGTATAGCCGGACACTCTTCCCCGACGGGTAAATCGCTGGCGCGGCTTCCCCTTTACATTCATCACCCTGACACTAACCACACTTACTGAAAACCGCTTTTCAATGGCATCTTTTATCTGGATTTTATTAGCATCCTTGGCCACTTTAAACATGTACTGATTAGCAGTTTCCTGAAGCCGCAGGGCTTTTTCCGTCAAAATGGGTTCAATGATTATTTCTCTTGGATCTCTCATTTCCCAAGTACCTCATTTATTATTCCCACAGCTCCTTTATGCATTAATACGACATCGGCGTTGAGCACATCATAGGTGGAGAACTGCGGGGCGTTAAGCACATTTTTGTAAGGAATATTCCGAACAGACTTATACAGGTTCAAATCATTTTTACCAGTGAGAATCAACACTTTCTTATCCTGGATTTCCAAATTTGTTAAGATATCAACAACACGGCGGGTTTTGGGGGCATCGAATTCAAAATCTTCCACAACAACAATTTTTCCTTCACGAGCTTTATAACTGAGAGCGGATTTACGAGCCAGCAACCGAACCTTTTTCGGAAGATCCATTCGATAATCTCTGGGATGAGGACCAAAAGCACGGCCACCGCCAACCATATGAGGAGCTCGAATGGTCCCCTGACGGGCTCTACCGGTCCCCTTTTGACGGAACGGCTTTTTACCCCCTCCGGCAACAGCCGAGCGATTCTTTACGCTATGTGTCCCCTGTCGCTGATTAGCCAGATATGCCTTTACCGCCAGATAAATCGCATGATCATTTGGCTCAACCTCAAACACTTCCGGCTTTAATTCAACTTTTTCGCCGGTGGGTGACCCATTAATGTTATATACTTGAAGTTCCATTTTATCTACCCGTTCGTTAACCGCTGTTTATTTACTGTTTATAAATTTCCACATAGCTATTTCGAGAACCGGGAATAGCACCCTTTACAAATAACAGATTGTTTTCCACATCAACCCGGACAATCTGAAGCCCCTTTACAGAGACTCGCTTTCCTCCCATACGTCCTGCCATCCTCAACCCTTTAAAAACCTTGGAAGGGAAAGAACTTTGACCAATAGAACCGGGAGCTCTGAGTCGATCGGACTGCCCGTGCGTTTTCTTACCTCCACCAAATCCATGGCGCTTGACGACCCCGGCAAAACCACGCCCTTTACTTAGGCCTGAGACCTTCACAATCTCTCCCGGGGTAAAAATATCCACGTTTAGCACATCACCGACATTGACTTCCCGATCAGAGGGCAAAGGAAATTCCTTTAATTTTCTAACCGGAGGAACACTTGCCTTTGCAAAATGCCCCAGAAGAGGTTTCGTGGTATTTTTCTCTCTCTTTTCATCAAACCCCAACTGCATGGCTTCATACCCGTCTTTCTCAACGGTTTTAATCTGAGTAACATAGCAAGGACCTGCCTTGACCACCGTTACCGGAACCACATTACCCGTCTCATCAAAAATCCGGGTCATGCCAATTTTT
>RFIL01000549.1 GCA_003695285.1 Calditrichota bacterium | reverse complement strand
TCAACCGCAATCGTGTCTGTAGAAGGTTTTTGAAACGAGTAGGTAATTTCCAGATGATGGTTGGTACCCTCATATTTCGGAGAAACGGACTGCAGATATTCCCGGATATCTTTTTCAAAATGGGGATTCACCGTAAAATGAACCCTGGCGTGCCCGGTGCTGTCTACAGCATAATTTAAAGCTTCCACCAAATGTTCTTCAAAGGCAGTGCGAGCTCCATCCGGATAGCGATGGAACTTTATCAACCCTTTGGGAAGTTGAGCATAATTTAATCCCCCCGGTAACAAGAGGGTAGCGAGGATATCCTCAAGCTGTCCCTGCTTAATCAGTTGCTCTAATTGTTTTTGGGATTTACTTAATTCCTCTTTTAAATCTTCATAAAATGCAAAGCGGGGCAGGTTTTCAAAAAACGTTAATAATTGTTGGTATTCAGAATCGCCATCCCTAGCGCGACGGGTCACCTCTTCCATGGTTAAGGGTCGACATTCATGATACACCTTTACCAGAGTTTTCATCATGCGCGTAGCGGCTCCGGAAGCTGGTACAAATTTTAAAAAACGGCCTTTTTGAGCTTCTTGTTGGAACAGCGATATAAATTCTCCCTGTTTTTCTTCGGGAATTTGTTGAATGCCATCCCCAATCGTGGCTGGTCGTTTCAGTTTGACAGGTGGTATCCCATCCCGAAATTTTTTTAACTGGTTCAGGAGAACATCTAATGAGATTCCCCTCCGTTCAATATCTGCCACATCGGCTTCGTTAAAATAGGATTTCCAATTCATAACCGTCACACATCCCTTAATTTCTTTAATGGCTCCACAACTATGATGATAGTAGTGATTGATTACATCAAATTTATCGGAACAAAGCTCTTAAAGATAAACGATTTCCGAGGTAGGTGTAAAGTTAAAAAAAGAAAGAGATCTCCTCAGCTGGCAAAACAAGAGGCGATTTGCCCTCAAGGAATAAAAAAGCCCCGGAACCTCTGTCGCTCCCGGGGCAAGTTGTTAAAAAGAGACATCAGCAAAGGATAGATATCTTAAGAACATCCACTGGTCGTTCCACACTCATTGCATTTATAACAACTCCCGTTTCGATACATGATTGCCCCACAATTTGAACAATGAGGAGCATCTGCTTGCATTTGAAATACCATCTTTTCTTTTTCTTCAATGGCATTTTTGGGCTTTTCTGTTCCGTTTACCCGAGTTCCATTGGATTCCATGGAATTCTGGAGTGCCGGATCGGGAACTTGAATTTTTTCTTCCTGTGGGGAAAGGAAATCTTCTTCTACCATCTGACCCCCTTCTTCAGGAGGCAAGAATTTCATTGCCAACCAGCGGAAAATGTAGTCCATAATGGATTTGGCCATGGGAATCTTGGGATTATTGGTAAACCCTGCCGGCTCAAAACGGGTGTGGGTAAATTTATTGCAAAGCACTTTCAATGGAACCCCATATTGAAGAGCAAGGGAGATAGCCGTAGCAAAGGAATCCATCAATCCGGATACCACACTCCCTTCCTTAGCCATGACAATGAAGATCTCTCCGGGTGAGCCATCCTCATACATTCCGACTGTTATATAACCTTCATGCCCACCCACAGAAAATTTATGGGTAATGGCTCTTCGCTCATCCGGTAATCGTCGTCGATAAGGTCGCCCATATTCCTTGATGGTTTCCTTGACACCGGTTGAGAGGGGTTGCGTACGCTTGGAGTTATCCCGATAAATGGCAATCGCTTTAATCCCCATTTTCCATGCCCGAATATAGGTTTCCATTATCTCTTCCACGGTGGTTTCTTCAGGCACATTGACCGTTTTGGAAATGGCACCTGAGATAAAAGGTTGTGTAGCGGCCAACATTTTAACATGTCCCATGTAATGAATGGAACGGGTTCCGTTAATGGGTTTGAAGGCACAATCGAACACCGGTAAATGTTCTTCTTTGAGTCCGGGGGCACCTTCAATGGTATCGTGTTCATCGATATAATCAACAATCTTATTAATCTCACTCTCGGAATAACCCAGCTTACGTAACGCTTTAGGTACGGAGTTGTTTACGATTTTCAACATCCCTCCGCCGACCAGCTTTTTATATTTTACCAGAGCAATATCGGGTTCAACTCCGGTGGTATCACAATCCATCATAAAGGCAATCGTTCCGGTGGGTGCCAGAACCGTCACCTGAGCATTACGATAGCCATTCTTTTCGCCGAGGTCATAAGCCTCATCCCAAACCCGGGTGGCGGCATCCATTAAATCCTCAGGGACATATTTCTTTTCAATTTTATGCGATGCCTGGCGATGTTTGTTGATGACCCTTAACATGGGCTCACGATTTTTGGAAAATTCTTCAAAGGGGCCTTTTACTCCGGCCAATTCTGCAGAGGTTTTATATGCCTCTCCGCAGAGCAAAGAAGTAATCGCCGCTGCCATCGCACGTCCTTCATCACTGTCATACGGTAATCCTTCGGACATCAACAGGGCGCCGAGATTGGCATATCCCAAACCAAGAGTTCTGAACAAATGAGAATTTACCGTAATCTCTTCCCTGGGATAGCTGGAATTATCCACCAGAATTTCCATCGCTGTTATCATAATACGGGTGGCTTTGCGAAATGCCTCTACACGAAAATTACCTTCTTCATCCACAAATTTCATCAGATTAAAAGAAGCCAGATTGCAGGCAGTGTTATCAATAAACATATATTCACTGCAGGGGTTAGAAGCATTAATCCGGGCAGAGTTGGGGCAGGTGTGCCAGTCATTAATGGTAGTGTCGAACTGCATACCAGGATCCCCACAGATATGTGTGGATTCGGCAATGGCGCGCATTAAATCCCGGGCCCGATAGGTGTCCATTGCTTCCCCGGTGGTCACCGCACGGGTTACCCACTCTTTATCCTCTTCCACTGCTTTCATGAACTCATCCGTCACCCGCACACTATGATTGGCGTTCTGGAAAAAGATAGAGTTATAAGCCTCTCCATCGATGGAACCATCATAGCCAGCATCTATTAATGCCCAGGCTTTTTTCTCTTCTTTGGCCTTGCAGGTAATAAATTCTTCAATATCGGGGTGGTCAATATTTAAAATCACCATTTTGGCTGCCCGACGAGTTTTACCACCACTTTTAATCACCCCCGCAAAAGCATCAAATCCTTTCATGAAGGAAACCGGTCCTGAAGCCACTCCTCCTCCAGAGAGTGATTCTTTAGAAGAACGCAAAACCGAGAGATTGGTCCCGGTCCCTGAACCGTATTTGAACAACATCCCCTCAATTTTTGCCAGCTCCAGGATACTTTCCATAGTATCGTCTACCGAATTAATGAAGCAGGCAGAACATTGTGGCTTCTCCTCGATGCCCACATTAAACCACACCGGGCTATTAAAGGCGACATATTGGTTGACCAGCAAATAGGTGAGTTCATTATAAAAGGTTTCTCCATCCTGAAGGGTTGCAAAATATCCATCCTTCAGTCCCCAATCAGTAATGGTGCGGGATACCCGATTAATTAATTGCTTGATACTTTTTTCCCTCTCCGGGGTCCCGGGCTTCCCATGGAAATATTTGGAAACGACCACATTGGTGGCGAGTTGTGACCAGAATTCAGGTACCTCAACGTCGGTTTGTTTGAAGATGACATTGCCTGAGGCGTCGGAGATGACCGCTTCCCTCTTTTCCCAGGTAATCTCATCAAAGGGGTGAGTGTTAGGAGTAGAAAAATAATGGGTGAATTTCATCCCCTTTTTTTCATCTTGCTGGTTGTCGTCGCTTTTTACAATCGGTGTTTCCATCGGCTCAATCGGTAGCATCGCTTCGTCTTTGATGGAAGCACTTGATGGTTTCTTTGTGGTCATTTTCCCGCCTCCTGAGTATAGGGTTTAAGAGATTGTATTTGATAAAGTAACGTTTTTTAACTATATCGAAATATAACGTTTATCTGATTTTTTCATCCCGGCTCATCACTATCCACAAATCCCTGTAAATAAAAAAATAAACTCTAAAAGTTAGGGTGGAATAAGTAGTGTTTTTGAGTAGTTCAAACATACATTTATCCGAGAGGAAAGTCAAACAGATTAAATTTATCACAAATTTTTTTTGACGTTAAACACTCGAAAATTTCGGTGAGTGGTTTAAAAATAGTCAGCACAGTTTCAGCAAACCTGGACAATATTGGTTTGTTCTAAATCACACATTTTTGAATCTGTGCCGAAATGACCGGACATAATTCACCAGAACCCCATCGGTATATGTAAATAAAATTGGAGTTCTTGACGATGCAAAATAATCATCCAGTACATAAGCGTTTGAAACTTATTGAGTTTCCAGTAAAAACTAAATATGTTCAGAAAGGGATTTTTTTGCCTCCATCCGTGGTATAAAAATTATTCGAATTTTACCCGATAAACATGAGGAGAAAAATTCCAAAAAAAAAAATCAAATCCTTTCTTACTTTATCGGATTTTCATGCAAGCATTCTCTAAATCCTCTCTCAATAAGGAATTAAAATTGATTTTCCTCCGGTTGTTTGTTAAAATGATGTGCTACAAGTATTGAGGAAAAGAATTTGATAAGATATAAGCACCTTTTGACCTATTTAATTTTGTTAACTTTCCTTCTTCCGGGATTCTCTCAGGAAGAAGAAGAATCCATCACCTCGAGTTTTGGTGACCAGTTGACCATTGGTGTGATCCGCGATTTTCGTTTTGATCTGAATCCTTTTCAAATTGATTCTCCGGCAGAAAAAGAAATCAAACAGCTCATCTTCGGATATGGATTGACCAAGAAACCGGATAAAATTGGAAATCCTCCCAGCCTCATAGCCAGGTACCTGGATGGCCCCACCCGGAAAAACACCCGAATTTGGAGACTTTTATTACATCGAAATATTATCTTCCACAACGGAGATAACCTTCGAAATGTGGATGTCAAATTTACCTTTGATCTGATCAAAAAATTCGGTGGTAATATCCTGAACCGAGAGTTGAACTTTAGCAACATCAAACAGATTACCCTCAACGGGGACCTGGAGGTCACCTTTGAACTTTATAAACCCGATCCGGAATTTGGGTTAAAATTATCGGATGTGCCCATTGTATCCCATCGGTATTATCAATCGGCTATGGAGGAAGGATATCAGATATTCCAAAAATTGACCCCGATGGGGATGGGACCTTTTCGCTACGTATTTTCAACCCCGGAAATGATGTTGCTGCAATACCATCCTCATTATTATGGAGGGCGTCCGTTTCTGGACCGGGTGAAAATTCAATTTTATAATGATGAACAATCCCTGGTGGATGCTCTGGTGAATGGAGAAGTGGATTATGTGGAATTGCCGGATCGCAACACCGCTCGACGAATCCACGATTTGATGGGCCGTAAACTGTATATTTTTTTAATCCCTCGACCAGAGCGAAAGGTATATACCCTGAATTTTAATCTTCACCGCTTCCCCTTCAGTGAACCGGAAGTAAGAAAAGCTATTTATCTGGCTTTGAATCGTGAGGAGTTGGTAAAACGCTTTTTGAAAGACATCGGGCGAGTCGCCAATACCTTAATCCCGGATAACAACCCATATTATGAACATGAATTGTTCCAGAAAGAATATGATCCTCAAAAGGCATTATTACTTTTAAGACGAAAAGGTTGGCGCCTTAACAAACAAACCGGTATACTGGAAAAGAATGGGCGTCCTCTCTCCTTTCGGTTGTATTTTACGGAAAATTCTTTTCTGGAGGAGAATATTGCCAGAACCATTAAGCTGGATTTAGGCGAGCTAAATATTAATGTCCAACCGGTTCCGGTTCCTCGACGGGAAAAGGAAGAGCTTTTTCGGCGAAATCGCTT
>RFIL01000106.1 GCA_003695285.1 Calditrichota bacterium | reverse complement strand
TTTTCCGATGAACCGGGCTCCAACAAAAATTAGAAAGACAAAGATCTCCGGATAGAGACTGATCTTCCAGACAGCACCGGCATATAATAACAATATTAAATAGATGGGCGTCTCGGCATAACTTAGAATTCGCACCGTTTTTTCGGCTTCTCTTCGGAATTGTGCGATAACAACTCCCACAATCATATTTAAAAATATCGGGGAGAGGTGAAGATAAAATCCGACCCCGCTCGTGAAGATGACCAATCCCAGTACTAATAGCACCATCTCCTCATTATCAAATCGCTGCCGGATGAGATACACGTAAGCCAACCCAAACAAAATTCCAAACACCAGATATACCAGGATCCACTGCCAGTTGCTGGTAACCCAGTTGCTGGAAGCGCTATTAAACAGGGCAAAAGTAATACCGGAAATGACAATCCCCCATACCCCATCCAGGCCGGAGACAAACTGCATCAAGTGAGTCAATCGTCCACTTGCTTTATGAACTAAAATGGTTCGGGCAATAGTAATAGGTGTGGTGTTACAGCCTATTGCCCCCAGTATCAGACTGAGTTCCAAAATCTGGAGCGATGAAAAACCTCCCAACCGATCCAGTGCATACCAGCAAATACCAAGGATGATGACAAAGGAGAGAAGACTTTGTACTGCTGTAAAAAGGGTATAATTGGGGGGATAACGTTTGATATTACGCCAGCGGAGATGAATGCCAAACAAAAGCCCTGCCCACCCCAGGGTTAAACTTAACAGGGGTTCAAGGCTTTGCAGGATGTCCACACTCAGGAAATTAAACACTTGAGGTCCCAGAAGGAGTCCTGTTAGAATGTACGGAATTCCACTAACCGCCAAACCCGAAATAATCGGATTTTGGGGATTCACTCTCGGAAAAATTACCAGAGAACCAATGACAGCAGCTCCCAGCACAATTAAAAAACCCAAAATAGGGGTCATAAGATTTCTGTCCTCTCCTTATCCATTAAAACCATAAAATGAGAATTTAATAAAACACAGGAATTTAATTAATGCAAGAATTTTGAAATATCATAAATCTGAACTGAACTTCAGTTTGAGGAGATGGTAGCTTGCTCTTGTAAACTATTGCTGTTTTTGTTACATTTTTTTATGGGAACAGTTAACCATTTGAAAACTCGATGGAGGAAAAATGCAGATAGGAAAATATCAGGTTAACCTGGTGGACGCCGGGCGATTTCGTTTGGATGGGGGTGCCATGTTCGGAGTGGTACCTCGGGTGTTATGGGAAAAGAAGAAACCTGCTGATGAGTTCAATCGGATTGAGATGGCTACGATGCTCCTCTTGTTGCAGAGTGAAGGGAAAAATATCCTCATCGATACCGGTCTGGGGAATAAACTGAACCAAAAACTGATGAACATTTATGGTGTCGATCAAAGCCAGCACAACCTCGCCGGCGGCTTAGCTAAATTACATCTCTCATCCGAAGATATCACCGATGTTATCCTCACCCATCTCCATTTTGATCACGTAGGGGGTGCCACATCCTACGATGAATCCGGCAAGCTGCAACCAACATTCCCCAATGCAACTTATTATGTTCACAAAATGCAATATGACTGGGCGATAACCCCCTCGGAAAAAGATAAGGCCAGTTACATTCAGGATAATTTTGTTCCTCTCCGGGAAAAGGGTCAATTGACATTGCTTGAGGATGAGCTGGAGATCTTCCCGGATATTACCCTGATTCCTCTGCATGGACATACTCAGGGAATGTTGGGAATTCTGATTAAAGGAGAACATCAAAATCTTTTTTATGCCGCAGATTTAATTCCCACTTCTGCTCATATCTCCATCCCATGGATAATGTCTTATGATTTATATCCCATGACGACCCTGGAAGAGAAACAACAATACCTGGAGTTAGCCTCGGAACAAGACTGGTGGGTCTTTTTTGAACACGACCCGGAAATCTACTGTGGAAAAATTACCCGAACCGAGAAGGGATTTGTGTTGAAGGAATCCATCATCATGGATTAACGGATTAAAGGGATGGAGGACGGCAACAGGCAACGTTCGATTGCTAACATGCACAACTCTTCTGGATAAAATTTCTTCCCTTGGGGTTAAACCATATCTTTACGAGCTACCAACCTATAAGAGAGAATTCCCAGCAGAAGAATCTGGATGATTGCCAGGAGTAAAAACAACAGCTGGCTACTCCACCCCATCTCCAGAAATCCCGGACGCCAATAGATTATCCCAATGGACACCATTAAATCGGTTATCTCGGTAAACGGGGGTAAAAGTAGGGCCAAAACTTTATACACTTCAACAAAAGACTTCAGTGGAAAGAGTTTCCCCTTGGGTAGGATATAACCAAAAATGAGCACTATCATTATCAGCCAGGAAAGCTGGGGTTTATAAGTATAAACCAAACTCAACAAAAGAGTTGATAGTAATAATAGAATGCCAACCAGAAGTAATTTTAACGGCATGGAGAGAAAAAACTGCAGCGATAAAAACCGTAATCCGTAAATACAGGCAAATAGCGTTACCCAGAGTAAGTCTATCATGACAATCAGTAAAATTTTTGACAAAAGAAGATTTCTTCTTCCATTGGGCTTGCTGAGGAGGAAATGAAGGGTATTTCCTTTTTCCAGAAAAAACACGGATGGGGCTGTTAACAAGTTCAGGATAAGAGCAAATACAGCAAAGACTAACCAAATATTGTCCGTTATCTGTTCAGAGGTTAAAAAAGCTTCAAACATGATGATAAAAATGACTATGGCTACCAGGTCCCGTAAATAACGGTGTTGTCGGAAGTAGTTTTTATATTCAAATTTGATAAATGCCAGTAACGGGATAATTTGTTGCTTCATAGCGATTTCACTTTATCTCAATTTGATTTCTTAAATAAAAAAGGAAATGACGTTCATTGCAAGGTTTCATTTTTCTCAAACCATTAAAAAGTTTTCAGAGTTTAAAAAAAAGGTCGATATATTTACCTTGTAAAAAAGTAAACTAACTGAAGTCATTTATTACAGGAATTTCAATCAATCGCTTAATTGTATGATGGGAACTAAAATTTTCCGGGAGTAATACTATGGCAACCACATATACTGAGCTGATTATCAAGGCACCATTCTTACTGGTTAAGGGGTTATTATTGGGATTTATGTATGGACGTGGAGAAGAATTTCCCTATTTCTTTCATCGCAAAACTGGTATTCGCAGAGAAACCGTTGGTGAAATCGTTCGGGAATTGCTGGTGCTGGATACCCACACCTTTCTCTGTCTTCCAGATGCTGTCGTAGATGAATTTGCAGAAGTGGTAAAGAAAGCGGAGCCGGTTGTGCAATGCAAGGTGGTGGGACAGCGAAAAATTGCCGGAGCAGAATTTTCATTTAGCTTTGAATGCCTGACCCAAAAAACAGCAAATAAATGCAAAAAACTTTTAGGGGATTTACCTGAAGGAGTGGAGCTGGTGGATTTCAACCCGGTGGAAGAAAAGCATAAACGACGGGGGACAATTGGCGGGTATGCACCGGCACCGGCTTATTTGTATAAGGGTCATGGAGTGGCCAGAGGCGATTTCGGTGGGGTTATTGATCTCTACTTGCGAATTAAACGAAGCGATATAAGCGATTTTATCCTCTGCAGTGATGTAAAATTAAAATTTGCAGATCAAAAAAAATAAGCGGATAGAATTCTTTCTAACACAAAGAGCCGGTGTAAGTTTAAGGCACCGGCTCTTTTGTTTTATTATTGATCTTATTATTGACCTGAAAGCAGGAAATTATTCATCCGCCAATCCACGCAACATCACCAGTCGAATCAGATGCATGGCTGCTACTGCTGTGGTGGCGACATAAGTCAAAGCAGCGGCATTTAAAACCTTTTTGGCGGCGGATGCTTCCTGTCGGGCCAGTAATCCATGATTTACTAATTGTTTCATCGC
>RFIL01000548.1 GCA_003695285.1 Calditrichota bacterium | reverse complement strand
TTTACCTGTACCGATTATATATCCCCGGAAAGTTTAATTCCGTAAGAAAACTTTTATTGCTAAAGTAGTAATCTTTACTCTGACCTCGAACAGGCTTCGGGACGAACCGAAGCCTGTTTCATCTTGAGAAATTTTTACCTTCTCATGTATCTATAGATTATATCATCTTGATTTTTGTACATTTAAAAGAAAGGGGTCAGGAACTAACACTTCAGGAGTAATTAAGATGCCAGGCATTACTCGAGATGGTGCAGTTCGTGTGTTATGGTTATTAGTCATTGCTGGATTCATCCAGATCTTCTATTACTATCCACAGTTACCCGATGTGGTTGCTACCCATTATAATTTTAAAGGAGAACCAGATGCCTGGGGTAGCAAAAGTACAATGGTCATTTTGTACGGCGGGTTGCTCATCTTTATCTCTGTTATCTTTTTAATAATAGACAAAGTATTAAAACACATTTCTCCGGAATTCATAAACATACCCAACAAAGAATACTGGCTTGCGCCGGAACGCAGGGAGCAGACCCTGGAAACGTTTTCCGCTTTCATGCTCTGGATTGGCAACATCACCTTATTATTTATGCTGGCTCTGTTCCAATATTTATTTACCCTGCAAAGCCAGAATGATGCCCTGAATAACGGCTACTTCTGGGGGGGATTATTAACGTATTTACTTCTGATGAGTTGGATACTAATTAAATTTTATCTAACCTTTCGGCGTGCTTCATCAAAACAGTCGATTTATTGATCCGCAAATAAATAAGCCCATTTATTAGAAATGTGTGTTTTTTGCGGCTGGGGATACTGACCTGGGTTGCAATATCATTATAGTGTTGATTTATTCAAGAGGAACCAGAATTCAATCATATCCACCAATCCAATGAGACCTTCCCATTTCATTTACCGATTCCCAGTCGGAAACGTTGATTGATATAATACATGATCGTTCCCAGAACTATTCCTACCAAAAATCCGTATGGTAAGCCCGCTGCAATCAATCCAACAATTAAAGCAATGGAAAAATCTGATTTGCTACCTACAGTATCCCCGATAAACCGCATCAACGTCAACCCTTCAAAAAACAGGATGACCCCCAGAACCGGAAGGGGGAAAAAATGGATAAGTTCTGAAAACCCGTTACTGAAGAATAACCCGATAATCAGAAACATTCCACCATATATAAAAACCGAACCGCCGGTTCGCCCCCCAAAGGCATAATGTCCTGCCAACCCTCCTGACCCATGACAAACCGGTATTCCGCTGAAAAACGGAACAATCAAATTCATTAATGAATAAGTCAATCCAATTTTTTTAACCGTTACTTTCTTTTCCGGGAAAAGATCATTGGCAATCTGATTTGTAGCATAAATGGAATTCCCCAGGGAGAGAGGTACCTGTGGGAGGGCCAGCAGCAAAAACCCCTGCCAGATATCATCCAATTGCGGCACAAAAAAGGTAGGAAAAGAAAATCCCAGACTCTGGGGAATGACTTGCAAATCAATCCGGAAAATCAGGGCATAAAGAATTCCCAGAATAATTAGAAACAAAGCCGGAGGATATCTCCGGTTACCCATCAAAAAAATAATAATGACAAAAGAAATTCCTGCCAGTAGAAAACCACTCGAGCCATCCGCCTGTACATAATTTTGTAATGCCAGTAAAGAGAGCTTGGCACCCAACCCGAATTGTATCCCCCGGATGACTGCTTTGGGTAATACCCGCCCCAGCCAATCTATTAATCCCGTGAAGGTTAAAAAAAGCATGGTGAGTCCAATGGCCAACCCCGCTCCAAAAATCAGGTTTCCGCTCAGGCGCTCGGCAATTACCAGTGCGGCTACTGCTTTTAACGGTTGTACTGCCATGGGCATGCGGTACACCAGTGCGGAAAACATTTGTGCCACTCCAAAGACCACCAGCACACTCGCGGAATCCAACCCGGAAGCAAGGATCATCCCGGTAATAAGGGGGAGATCAGTACCAATATCTCCAAATGCTCCCGAAACTTCATTGCGATCAAACCGTAAAGGTGACTTCATCATTCTTGATCATTCCTTGATCTTTAAAAAGCTGAACTTAATAATGGTATACAATTTTTCAAAGATGAATAATAGAATCCGGGATAGGAACACATCCATGTGAACAGTATGCACACCTTGATGAACTCATGGTTTTATTCTGCACATCACGACCGGGTCTGCACAGATCAATATACCCATAACTGGTTTGATATCAATTGGTTACAAATTCTAACAAAAGATTGGCATCACTCTTGTAAGTAAGGAAATAGGATTCATAGAGAGTGAGGCAGAGGGCTTCAGGGGTTTTTTAACATCCAATTCATAATTTCAAGTACACCGTCGGGTTTCTTTTTCTCCCCAAAATCCTGAACCCCTCCCCTCAGCAAGCAGGGCGTTAAGAAACCCGGCGGATTTTAAAACGGTGACCACAATGCACTCCACAATAAAATTTCTGATATATTCATTTACAATATTTTCCTTAATCAGCTTTTTATTCACGGTAATGTTCCAGGATTACATGATTAAGGTATCATCAAACGGGAATGGCATGATGAACTTTGCACAGGCTCAATCCTCACCCCCTACTTATCAAGATGTTGCTTCGATATTT
>RFIL01000105.1 GCA_003695285.1 Calditrichota bacterium | reverse complement strand
GACAATCAGGGTGGCGGCAGCGATATAAAGCGCCTTGGGATTCCCCAGAAGTTGTTGATGCAAATCGCTGCCAAGATTTTCATCACTGGCAGCCCGGGTTACGACAATACCGGAAGAAGTTGAGACTAATAATGCCGGTATTTGTGAAACCAATCCATCGCCAATGGTTAACAGGCTATAGGTTTGCAGTGCTTCGGTAATGGACATCCCCTTCTGTAAAATACCTATAATCAGTCCGGCGATGATATTTATCGTTGTGATGATTAAGCCAGCAATCGCATCCCCTTTGACAAATTTACTGGCACCATCCATCGCTCCATAGAAATCGGCTTCCCGGGCAATCTGTAAACGTCGTTCCCGGGCTTCATCTTCGGTGATTAATCCGGCATTGAGATCGGCATCAATGCTCATCTGTTTACCGGGCATGGCATCCAGGGTAAAACGAGCAGCCACCTCAGCTATACGTCCCGCTCCCTTGACTATTACCACAAACTGGATGATGACCAGAATGAGAAAGATGATAAAACCAACAACATAATTTCCTTTGACTACAAAACTTCCAAAGGAACGGATAATCTCTCCGGCATAGGCTTCGCCGAGGATGAGACGAGTGGATGCAATATTCAACGAGAGACGAAAGAGGGTGAGAATCAGCAACAAACTGGGAAAAACCGAAATCTCCAGTGGATTAACCAAATACAATGAAACCAGCAACAGTATCAGGGCTGCAGAGATGTTCAATGCCAGCAGAACATCCAGAATGGGGGCTGGAAGAGGAATGACCATCAGGATAAGGATTAATAACACTCCTGCAGCCAGAGCAATGTCGCTATTTTTTCTAAACATATATCTCCGTTGAAATATTTTTTTTCGCTCGCTCGTCTCTAATCGGAACTATGTCTTATTTTCTTTCAACTTACATCACATTTTTCTTTTTTATTTTATAGACGTATGCCAATACTTCAGCTACCGCTTTAAAGAATTTTTCCGGAACCTCCTGATCAATCTCCACTACTTCATATAAAGCTCTTGCCAGAGGAGGATCTTCCATAACCGGCACCCCGTTGGCCAGAGCAATTTCCTTGATTTTCAAGGCAATTCGATTTTTACCTTTGGCAACCACTTTAGGAGAAGCCATTTTACCGGGTTCATATTTTAATGCAACGGCATAATGTGTGGGGTTGGTGATAACGACATCGGCTTTGGGAACCTCCTGCATCATTCGCCGGCGGGCAATTTCCATCTGCATAGAACGAATTCGGGCTTTGATTTTGGGATCCCCTTCGGTCTGTTTATGTTCTTCCTTTACCTCCTGGCGGGTCATTCGAAGATTTTTAAGATGTTCAAATCGTTGAAAGGCGTAATCTGCTCCGGCGATTACCACCAGCGCCAGGGCAATCTTAAACGTAATGCTGATAGCTCCTTTAAACATAAAGTGAGCAATGTCACCAACACTCTGATCAATTAACAGTGGAAATTGATGTAAATAACTCTTCAATGCCAGATAACCGATGCTGATGACGATTACCAATTTCAGTAAGTTCTTGAACAGTTCCTCCACTGTTCGGGAAGAGAAGAGAATTTTTTTAAATCCCTTGAGAGGGTTAATCTTCTCAGGCTTCGGGATCAGTGGCTCCAGGGTGAAAACAAATCCCACCTGACTGATGCTCGCAGTTAACCCAATGACCATAATTCCCACCATGAGGAGAAACGTTGGCCAACCAATTAAGGAGAGTCCATCCAGGAGATAGGATTTAAGGTTCACGGGCTGGAGAGGTGCCAGATATCCCCCATTAAATATGTTTTTTGAAAGTAAACTCAGTTTATGATAAATCATCCCTCCTCCCCAGTACACCAGACCAATCCCTGCCAGCAAAACCAGAGCAGAATTTACCTCAGTGCTTTTGGGTATATTCCCTTTCTCCCGGGCTTCCATCAGCCGCTTGGGAGTTGGCTGTTCCGTTTTTTCCTGAAAATCTTCCGCCATCTATAACACCTTCAGTAGATGTAAAATGTCTTTCTGAAATTCCATTAAGACATTCCGAAACACATAAACAAACAATGGTAATCCCAGAGCAATAAAGGTTAGCCCGACAAAAATCCGGAGCGGGAATCCGACAAAGAAAATATTCATCTGAGGAACTGTCCGAGCGATGACCCCCATAGCCACGCTGGTTAGAAATAAAGCGACCAACGCCGGTGCCGCTATCTTTATCCCCAGTAAAAACATTTTGGTTGACATCAAAATCAGTTTTTCGATGGCAAGATTGGAAAGCGACCAGCCTCCGATGGGAACGAAACGATAGCTATAAACAACCGCTTCAATCAGAAAATGGTGTCCATTCAAAATTAAAAATAGAAGCATTGCCAGTATTCCCTTGAAACTGGTAATCACGGAGAGATTCTGTGAATAAGTAGGGTCAAAAACCTGTGCCATCGAAAACCCCATATCAACCCCTACATATTCCCCTGCCAGACGGATTCCCGCGAAAAGAAGCCCCATCCCAAACCCGATCAGAATGCCAGTGAACATTTCTCCCATTATCAACCCAAGAGCGGTAAGATGATTAAATCCTATTTGGGGGTGTTGCTGATCCACCAGAGGGAAGAGCAATATGGAAATGATGCCAGCCAATCCAATTTTCACCCGTACCGGAATTCCTCGATCCGAAAAAATTGGAGCGCTCACCATCATGGAACTCATCCGTACTAAAATCAAAAAGAAAAGATATATTTGATGTTCTGTTATTGACATTTTAGCTGTTCCCTCGAAATCTCTCCATTCACTTCATCAGGGTTGGTATGAGGTTAAATGTATTTATGGTAAAGGTTAATAAGATATTCAT
>RFIL01000547.1 GCA_003695285.1 Calditrichota bacterium | reverse complement strand
CTCTTTCAGGATATAGTCTTTTACCAAGTGTTTTATTCCTTCTAACGATGTCATGTAATCCTCCATATTTTTTCATCTCTCATATAAAATTGATAAAATCTACTTCATTTCGAAGTATTAAAAAGTTGTTTTTTTCATAATTTGTCGCCATTCTAATGCAATGAGACTGCCCAGGAAGCTTACAGAGGCCAGGGTGATTCCTAATATGGAATTAAAATTGAATAAAAGAAGATAAATTGAAAAAAATACTACCAGGCCTACAAAGGGTTTATAGAGGTATGGTAGCAGCGGAATCGCTGCAATATGCCTCTGAACATAGATATAGGCCAAAATAAAGTTGACAATTTTTGCCAGAATTAATGCAAGAGCAGCCCCCAACGCACCATAATTGGGTATTAGAAGGAGCCCTAAGATAATAGCTAACAACGCGGCAACCAGGGTACTGAAGAATTCATATTTTTGAAATTTATAAGCGATTAAAGTATAACGATAGTGGCCACTGAGTAAGGATATTGGAATCATCCAGGCTAGCACTAAAAAAATCGGGGCAGCTGGAATAAATTTAACACCATAGAGCAATGACATCAATTGACCGGCAAAGACGGTTGCAAGCACAGCAAAAAATAGTGAACTCCATGAAGTTATCAGAAAGGAATTGGCCATGAGAGATTGTAAGGTTTGCTCAGGATGCTTTTTACATCGGGAAATTGAGGGAAGTAAATTGTAAAAATATAACCATACAAAAGCATGAATAGCCATCACCGTACGATGCGCAACTCCAAACCAACCCACCTCTTCCCCACCCACTATAAGGCCCAGCATGATGGTTGCTGAATACCACATAGAAGCCCAACCAATTTCGCTTAGTCCAATAGGTGCCGTATGTTTAATTGTTGTTAGAACAGAAAAGAATTGGAACTTAATTTTGGGGGGTGCTACATAACGGGAATAAATTCCCCAATAGTAGATAATAACACTGGAAACGGCTAAGAGCTCCAATAAACCGATATGCCAGAGCGGGGTAGTCTTCCTAAAATAGAAAAAGACAAGGCTTGCAAATGTTAATTGTCGAACAATGGAGCCTATAGCAACCCATTTCATCCTATCCAGACCCTGAAATACCCAATTCAGGAAGAAGGGAATACCCAGGAGAGATAGGCTGAGGATCGTTAATAGTTTGCTAATTGAAGAATATTGTTGGGGAAGAAAAGGTACGCCACAGAAAACAACCAACACTGCCAATAGTGCCAGTAAAATTCTCAAACTGATAACTTTGGTAAGATGATGAGGCAGCGACTCCGGATTTAGGGCAATCTCTCGTGCTCCGTAAGGAGATGAGCCAAAATCAACAAAGAGGCTTAAAAAAACCATGATGGCTAATGCAAATTCGAGATAACCAAACTGTTGAGGTCCTAATGTCCTGGCAAGATAGGTGAAAGCAGCAAAAGTACAAATTTTACTAAAAATTTCTCCACCGGTAAGAAAACTAAAATTTGCTGCTAATTTTTTAAAGGATAAGGGTTCCACCCGCGTCTCAAATTGGTGTTTTTAAAAGGTGTATCAAGTTGCCTCATTTATTTCTTCTTGTTGATACTTAACATATTCATCTGGATTCAAAGGGTCAGGTTTTTGCCACACTCGAGCCCCAATCATTGTTTTTACTAATTGAACCGGGGAATAGGTGAAACTTGGCCACAGAAAAATTTCATTTGTACAACTGCATTCACCCCTCCAAATAGACTCTCTTAATGCTTGGCCGGCAGCTGAATACCAAATTTCACGAAAACTTTTCTCCCTTAAATTCCCTAATGGTTTATGGTTTTCACAGAAGCTAACATCTCCATTTGCATTTATTACACAGCTCAATACGCCTGCTTTACAGGGAATAACTTGCCTATCCTCTTCTGCAGTACGGATTTTTGCCCATTGTAGCATTGGTTCTACTATACTTCCAAATCGACTTTCTTCCCGGGGAGCCCATAACCGATTGGCATATTCCATCAGTTCTCTGTAACGTTGTAAATCGGGTAGTTTTAAGGTAGGATCTTTGCGGTCTCCTCGTATCAGAGCAATGTTGTGATGCTCCATCTGAGGGCATCGTTCGTATAAGTAAGTTGTTAAACGCTGAATCTCATCCATATTTGTATGAGTTGCGGTGGAAATAGCATGGATACGTAATCGAGGGTCCTGCTTTTGAAGTTCAGCCAGAGCATCATATGTTTCCATCGCTTTTTCGAAGGATTTGGGATTTCCTCTAAATTTGTTATGGAATTCCGGCATACCATCAAGAGAGAGTTCAATCACAAAAAATTGAAGAGTTTTTTCGCGGAGTACTTCGCTAATTGCATCAATCGTTTTTTTGGTAAAGTATCCATTACTGGGCACATAGATATTATCTACATCATTATTCTGAATAAAATAACGACAAATTTCTGCAAATTCCTTACGGATAAAGGGTTCACCTCCGGAAAGATTAAGGTTCTCCAATTTCCCTAATTCATCGGAAAGTGCAAAAATTTCATCAACGGTCAAATCATCTCTTTTATTTAAATTTCGCCAGTAGAAACAATGGTCACAGGTTAGGTTACATATAGAATTGATGAATAAAATCAGGAATGGTGGTAGAGATACCTTTGGTTTACCAAGGCTCTTCCATGACAATCGAGCATGACGAATAATTCTTTCCATTGTATTCATAATGAACTCCTTATACTTAAAAATGTTTTTATCGATACATATTGCAATTGTGATTCATCAATACTTTGGGGTGAAATCCAACTGTTCTAAACTTATTATGCCAGAAACGGATTTAACTAATTATCTCGGGCAATATAGATATCCGAAGGGGACTTTCCCGTAAGGTTACCTATAAATTCACCCAGAGACCAGGATAGGATGAAAAGCCATAAATAAGGAAAAGAGACAAACAATTGAGCAAGTGAATTCTTTCTTTGCACAATGTTTTTTACCATTCTACCGAAAAGAAGAAGAGGGATTAGTGGGGCAAATATAGTATATATGATTCTTCTCTGAGGATGAATATCTATGGCTCTTCTGCTGCCAAAGAGTCGCCCAAACGAATAACGTTCGTGAAGTGCCTCTTTGAAAGAAAGCTCACGCCACTGCCGTACCTTAATACGATTGGTTAAATATAACAACTCTCCCTGTTTTAGGAGCGCCTCATGAACCGCAACTTCATGGAAGTGATGCTTCCATGCATAGGACACTTTTTCAAGACTCTCTCGCTTATACGAGACATTACAAACTGTGAGATACGGAGTAGGCCCCTCTGGTACTGGGGAAAGGTATCGATAATAATCAGTAAATGCAAATGCCCAGCTAACTGGATCTTCTGTAGAAATGACGACAGGGCCCCCAATTGCAGAAAACGTTTCTTTATGAGCTTCGATTATTTCTTCACACCAATCTTTGTCAGGAATGCAGTGGTCTTCGGTCAATGCGATAATCCTACCTTGGGTCTGCCGAATACCTATTGAAGCCAATTCCTCCGGGGTTTGCATCCCCTTTGTGGTAACTGTAATTAT
>RFIL01000546.1 GCA_003695285.1 Calditrichota bacterium | reverse complement strand
GAAAAATACCTTTACGGATTTTATTGCCTGTGCAGAATACCTGATAAAGGAAAAATATACCAGCCCGGAACGCCTGGTAATAGCCGGGGGGAGCGCTGGTGGATTGCTTATGGGTGCCGTGGTGAATATGCGTCCTGATCTTTTTAAGGTGGTTATTGCAAAGGTTCCTTTTGTAGATGTGTTGAATACGATGCTGGATCCAACCATCCCATTGACAGTGATAGAATATGATGAGTGGGGAAATCCCAACCAGGAGGAATATTATTTTTATATCAAGTCCTATTCTCCCTATGATAATGTAGAACGAAAAGCTTACCCCAACATGCTGATCACCGCAGGATTGAACGATCCGCGAGTTCAATACTGGGAACCTGCCAAATGGACCGCTAAGCTACGAGCCTTAAAAACGGACGATAATTTGTTGCTCTTAAAAACGAATATGGGAGCAGGGCACGGAGGTGCTTCGGGGCGCTATGATTACCTGAAGGATATTGCCTTTGAATATGCCTTTATTTTAAAGTGCCTGGGAATGGTTGAGGATTAGGAGTGTTCTTCTTTTACGCTGTTAAGTTGAATTATGCTGGTGGTGTGGATATCTTTTGGGGATGATTGTTGAGGACAAAAAATACCCCCACCTTTCAAGATACAGAAAAGTGGGGGTAGGGAAGGTAAACATCTCCGTTTTGACTAATAATGATAAGTTAACCCGATTAGAAATTTATTCACGGAAATATCTTCCAATGTTCCTCCCGGAGTGAATTCATCTTCGGTCTCTCGTTTCCAGCTCCCTCTCAAATAGGCTACATCCAGGGTAACATATTGATCGATCAAGAAACTGATCCCGCCGGTAAGAAATTTTCTGTCAAAATCATTGCTGGCATTTTTAAGCGGGGAGGGAAGAAGAGCATATCCGCCCCGAAGTTTCATTTTGGCACCCTCGAGAAATATCTCGCCACCAAGGTGATATTCCAGAGTTGCTTCATAGTTTCGGCGAATCAGACGGTTTTCGTCAAGCAGAGCCACATAATCGGGATCGGCCAGGAATTTATCGCCCACTTTAAATTTAGTTTGACTCCAATCCCGATAGCGAAAAGCAGCGGAAAGCGTTATCAACTCATTAGAAAAGGAAGCTCCTCCATCAAAATGAAGAGGGGTCTTCACTTTATATTCAAATTCGCCGGCAGGGTATTCAAACGGGTCCTCTGTGCCATCATCAAAAACCAGAAGATCACTTTCGACAAACTTTTCATTTACGGTAAAAGTTGTGGGAAGTCCCACGGCAGCCCCTATCTTCATCCCATTACTGATATGAAACATTCCCCCGAGTTTTAATCCCACGGCCCGGTAGTCAACATTCAGGTTGCGCGTCAATAAATAGGATTGGAAATCGGCCGGAAATTGATTGTACAGGTTGTTACGGTCCTCCTGAAAGAAGGTGAAGTTATATTCATTGTCACCACTCCACACCATGGCGGTAACACCTGCGGTAAAGTTGGGTGAAAGGGCAATCCCGGCCCCCAGAGACCATTGATTTAACCCACCTTCATCAGAAATTTCTTCGGATTGGTACACATCTTTGTCGAATAGATAATCTTGATCATTGATGGTAAAGGTCAAACCGTTACTACGGGTGTTAAATCCGGAAAATAACATGTTCTGGTCAAAATCTTTTACCCGATTGTATCCAAAGGCCAGTACAAAACTGCCTCTGACAGTAGGGAGGGGAAATGCAAACCCCAGGGAGCGAATCCGGGTGTAATTTTGATCCCCTTCCGTCACCTGGCTGGCAAATGTGGCGGTGTTGTTAAAATTCAAGTGGGATATCTCCCCAAAAAACTCAGTCCTTTTTAGATCAGCCAACCCCGCAGGGTTCCAGTAAATTGCCGAATAATCATTCGACAGGCCTGTATATGCCCCTCCCATACCCAGGGCCCGACTCCCGAAGCCCATCTCACCCTGAACAATGCGAATGGCATCAAAGGCGTTCTGGGAAAATGCGGGTAACGTTAATAGCATTACCACCACAAAGGTTATGATATATCCATAAATTCTTTTCATGATTACCTCTATCTACCTTTTATTCCTGAGAACTGACATTCCATCCATTATCGTCTTCTGGAAGAACCTCTGCTACCATGGGAGCTGGAAGAACGTCCGGTAGTTCCACTGCTTCGAATAGAGCCGGAGCGACCCGAACTACGAATAGTTCCCGAACTGCGAGAAGAGGAACGGGATGAACGAGAGGAACGATAAGAACTTTTGCCAGAACTGCGAGAGGAAGATTTCTTCTCACTGCGATAACTCTTCTTCTTGGATGAAGATTTCTTTGACCCTCTCCTATAGTCTGATTTTGATTCTTTGCTCCTGGATTTTCGGATTTCCCCGGACTTTGTTTTTGACTTTTTCGTGGTCACCGAACGTTCTTTACTCTTAGTGGAGCTCCGTTTCCGGATGGTTCCCTTCTTACCTGAATTATCAGATTTGCTTTCTTCAACTTTCCGCTGACGTTTGACCGGTTGGTTGGTAAGAACAGGATTTCTTTTTTTGGTTTTTCGTTTTTCATCCCGAACAAAACTTCGGTAATGTTTTCGGGGTTGTTTGCGAATAATCTTTTTCTCTTTGCCCTCACGGCGATTCACATCTCTGCCAGTGCTGATAATTCTTTCTCTCTCCCTGACTGGCGTGCTGTTCCGTTTGATATCCCGTCGCTTTGATCGGTGACTGTCATTGTCTATGGATTTTCGCTGTCTTTGTGCAACTGCAGGTCGGGTTACTGTTCTACCTCTGCTGTTATTATCATTATATCCACGACCACCATTTCCACCTTGACTGCCATCCCGATGGATCCCCGGTCGGGTGGTCGCAATATTACCATCCCGACGGCCCCAATCGCGTCGACCATATTCAAATCCATCATCATAATGGCGTTTCGGATAATAATAAACCGGCCCCCAATAAGGTGGATAGATTCCGACAAAAGGCGGATAATAAGGATTCCAGATCACCACCGGAGGATAGTAAATAGTGGGGTACCAGCAGTAGTAATCCCAGAAGTAATAATCCGGAACAAAGACAAAATCATAATACAATCGGGCTCTCCAGCGATAAACAGGGTAATCATACCAGAAGGGATCACCGAACACTAAATGGATGCTGGCGGAACTATAAGGATAATAATAGACCGGCTCTGGAAAATCATCATCATAATAGTAGTAGTTATTGATGATGGTTCTACCATCTTCATCCTCATCATAATAATATACGGTATCTGATTCTGTAGCCGTATAGGCCCGGTCATCATCCCAACTTTGATCATCGTAGGTGGTATATTCCTCCTGCTGGTCAGTCCTGTAGTCGTCGGAAACGACTGCCGGTGCAGCCTCCGCAGTTTTTAGCTGCGTATAACACCCTTGAAAAAGCATCAATGATGCTAAGACAAGAACGATGATGCCAATAATTTTTAACGGTTTCATAATTTCACCTTCCCTTCTTTTGGCTATTCTATACTATATCAAATATAGTACCAAATAGCCAATGAAAAATCTAAAAACGTCAAACATGTTGTTCTTTTTCAACTTATATTTAAACGTCAGGGAGCGCTTTTACGTTCCCGCATCAAAAAGTGTTAACTAAGTTTACGTGCAAGTGTTAACTTTGTTTATAGTCCGCCGGATTTATTTGATACCGTTGTAATTTTTTATGTAGCCCTAATCGACTTAATCCCAACATTTTAGCTACTTTGGTAATATTTCCACCTGTTTCTTCCAATGCTTGAGCAATGTAAAATTTTTCCATGGAGGTGATGATATCCCGAAGAGAACGATTGGTGTGATTCCCGGTGGTAAAAATTTTGTGTGAAGTTGACAGGGAAATGGGAGGTTTAATCTCCAGATGCTCAGGGGTAATAGTGGTATTATCATCACATAAGGTGACAGCTCTTTCAATCAAGTTTTCCAGTTGTCTCACATTGCCGGGTAGTTCCGCTGCCATTAATGTGGACAGTGCATCAGGAGAGATCCTGATGTTTTGTTTACCCATCTTGTGCATATATTTGTGTAAGAAAAAATCTACCAGTAATGGAATATCTTCCCGCCGTTCTCGTAAAGGGGGAAGATGAATTGGAAACACACTGAGCCGATAATACAAATCCTCTCGAAATTTACCTTCACGAATAGCATCTTCCAGGCTGCGATTGGTGGCTGAGATAATTCGGACATCTACGTGGATTGTCTTTTCTGATCCCAGAGGATGGATTTCCCCTTCCTGAAGTACTCTGAGTAATCTTTGCTGCATGGCAGGAGAAGTATCCGCAATTTCATCGAGAAAAATGGTTCCACCATTGGCTATTTCAAATAGACCCTTCTTGTCAGAGGTTGCCCCGGTAAATGCACCCTTGACATGACCAAAGAGTTCACTTTCCAGTAAGGTGTCGGGTAATGCTCCACAGTTCTGGGCGACGAATAATTTATCCTTTCGGGGACCATTGTAATGAATGGCTCGAGCCACCAGCTCCTTTCCGGTTCCGGTCTCTCCGATTAAGAGAACGGTGGTATCAGTTGGGATGACTTTTCGCATCAAGGTAAAGACCTGTTCCATTGCAGGGCTGGTACCAATAATGTTATCAAAACGGTATTGCCGTTCCACTTCCTGGTGGAGTAAAATATTTTCTGTACGGAGTTGTTCATTGGCCTTTTGCAATTCCTGAATAAGCCACTCATTCTCCTGTTTCAGTCGATATTGTTCTACTGCCCGTTCTACGATAATTTGTAATTCTTCCGGTTCCCATGGTTTATGGATATAGTAAAAAATCTTAGCCTCATTGATGGCTTTAATCGTAGCCTCAATATCACTATATCCGGTAATGAGGATTCGCACTACCTCCGGTTTTATCTCCATGGCTTTGCGGAAAAATTCAACTCCATTCATTTCTGGCATTCGCTGATCAGCCAGGATGACAACAATATCTTCATCCTTAAGAATTTCCAGTGCGGATTGTCCATTGAGAGATAAAAAGACCTTGTATTTCTTTCTTAAAGTGCGATAGAT
>RFIL01000104.1 GCA_003695285.1 Calditrichota bacterium | reverse complement strand
TTCCAAATCCGCTTTTCAAAAATTCGGGAATCCCAGCCTCAACCCGGAAACCAGCGTGAAGTATGAACTGGGCATTCGCCACAAATTCTCTGAAAACGACGTCATCAGCATCACCGCTTTTTATAAGGACATTTTCGATTATGTTCAAACCATTACTATCCCGGATTTGCCCCGCATCGGTCGCGGAATCACCTATGTAAATCTGGATTATGCCCGCTCCAGGGGAATAGAGATGGAATACAAAACCCGGGTGGGGAAATATCTCTTCGGAAATCTATCGGGGAGTCTCTCTCTCACCACCACCAAATCTTCCAACACCGATATTGCTTTTCTGGTGGAGAACCGCCAACTGGAAGAACCCCCGATTAAAGAAGTTTGGGCACGGTGGGATCGCCCCTGGCAGATATCCGCAAACCTTTCCATTCGCGTTCCCCGGGGAGACCATCCCTCCCTTCTGGGCTGGAACATTTTTGATGATTGGAATCTCAACCTGCGCTTTTTTGCTCAGCCCGGCAGACGATATACTCCGGTAGAATTCACCGGCTTTGATGTTGATGGAAGACCGTTGTACGATCGGGTGCAGGACCAATCTCTCCAATTCAGTAAAATTGCCAAACACTGGCAATGGGTCGATTTAAATTTCAATAAATACTTCCATCTCTTTAACATGACCTATGGATTGCAATTGGAAGTTCGAAACCTGTTTAATTATAAAAATCCGCAAATTATTAATCCCGTTACCGGCGATGCCTATCATCTGGGTGACGATGTCCCTCGCGGCTGGAATGATCCCCGTTATCCGGACGTCTTCTTTCCCATATCGTCGCCGTTTCCGTTAAACCCGGCTCGTTATCGGGCACCACGCAATATTCGCTTTGGTATCTCGGTTAAATTTTAATTCTGGGTGGGAACCATCATGAGCAAACGTTTTTACATCTTTCTATTTTGTCTGTTACTGATCCCCCTCTCAGGGAAAGCACAGATATTTCCGGATCTGGGAGGGCAACGCACCGGAACCGCCACCGCTCAGTTCCTGAAAATCGGGGTGGGCGCCCGGGCTATTGGGATGGGAGAGGCTTTCATCGCTGTTGCCAACGATGCCGAAGCCCTGTACTGGAATCCCGCCGGGCTAACCCTGTTCGATAAAAACAGTGTTTTCTTCTCCCACATTCAATGGCTGGTGGATACGCAACTGGAATATGCCGGAATCGTGTATCACCTGAACAGTGCCAACAGCCTGGGAATGGCTGTAACCTATCTCCACACCGAGGATATGGTGGAAACCACCGAATTGCAACCCTTTGGTACCGGTCGGATGTTCGGCTTTAGTGATTTTCTGATGTCCCTTACCTATTCCCGACAGATGACCAATCAATTCAGTTTTGGGGTTTCGGTGAAGATGATGCAAGAAACCATCGCCGAGTTGACCATGCGCGGGGTGCTGTTTGATCTGGGGACCTACTATCAGACCGGATGGAAATCCACCCGGTTTGCGGTTACGGTGACCAATTTCGGGCAGGACATGGCTCCCACCGGCACGATCACCCAGCAAAACCTGGCTAATGAAACCGTTGAGATAAAATCATTCCAGAAATTTCCGCCGCCCATCATGTTCCGCATTAGCGTGGCGGGCGAGGTATGGGATAATGAAGTGCATCGGATTACCACGGCCATGCAATTGAACCATCCCAATGATAATGCCGAAAGCCTGAATTTCGGGATGGAATACTGGTGGCAGAATCGTCTGGCATTGCGGGTGGGATATAAAACCGCTCAGGTGGAAGAAAATTTTTCCGCGGGATTTGGATTACACTTCCCCATCGCCTTGGCCGATTTTCGACTTGATTATGCCTTCACCAACTTCGGGCGATTGGGGGTGGTCAACCGCTTTGCCATTCAGCTTTTATTTTAAACTGATGGGACAATGATGATAAACGCAATTGTAAACCAAAACCAGTTGGTTATCCTGATGAAAAAATGGAGTATCATCCTCAGCCTTTTTCTACTGGTTATTC
Organism: Calditrichota bacterium; assembly: GCA_003695285.1. Taxonomy (GTDB): domain Bacteria; phylum Calditrichota; class Calditrichia; order RBG-13-44-9; family J075; genus J075. The sequence continues at coordinate 1,412 of RFIL01000104.1, read as the reverse complement.
TGTCTGCCTGTACCAATAATACCACTCCTCTCCCGGTCATCCCTCCGGCTGAGGAGCAATTCCCCGGCCTGGACGACGCCGAATATGTGTTAATCAATCCTCCGCTGGATGCAGCTCACGGGTACAATTTTAATCAACCGGCTGATGTTTATGTGGGGGTGGATAATTTTCTCTACGTGGCGGATACCGGCAATGACCGGATTGTGATGCTGGATGCCGGGGGGCAACTTCAGGGCGTCTCCGGGTATATCCCTCATCCCGAAGCCATCACACAGAATGACAGCCTCCAACTGCTCATTGTCAACAAAACCAATGTGATTTATCGAATCGATCTGGTTTCAGTGGATCATCAAATAGATATCGCTCCCATTGATACCGTATTTCAGCAGGCCAGCGAACCCACCCGACAGTTCACCGGGATTACGGTTCACAATGGATTTGAATATTATGTCACCGTCATTGATGTGGCAGACTCCAGTTCCAATTTCAAAGAATTTAGCTTTATCTATGATTTTAACGCAAACCACACCCTGAAGGGCCCCCTTCCCCTGCATGTCAACGGAACCGGGTTGTTTTCCGCCATTCTTCCCACCGGGATTGTCTCCCTTCGTGAACAGTGGCTGGACATCTCCCTTACCCGAGAAAAAACGCCGGCTTTTATCTTCTCCCAAACCGGACGAACCAGTCTGCTAAACAACAATTTTCGGGTGCAATACATTACCACCACCATCATTGAAGGAGATGAGGTACTCACCCCCAATGTGGGGTTAATCAACACCGACATCTATGATCCCGGGAAATTTTATAATCCGGAAGATGTAACCATCGACCGTTCCGGTTTCATTTTTGTGGTGGATGCCGGCCAACCACCCGGTTCGCCCGGATTTGATAACAACCCACCGGGATTCTATCGCTTTTCCTCCAGTTCCGGGAAACAGATTCAAGCCTTCATCGGGGATGGGAGCAACTCCGATCATCTCTTCTTTAACAATCCCAAAGGAATTGCCATCCTGCCATTTGAAGAGGATCAGATTGTGTATGTGGCGGATACCGGAAACAATCGGGTATTAATGTTCAAACTCTCGACAGATTTATAGGGATGATAGTAACTGCTCACCAGAGAGGGCACAGAGAAAAATATTAGAGCAATGATATCAGGTTTGTATAGAGACTGCGAATGTAGAATAGCAAATGGAATTCAACTCCTGATAAAATAGCACTAGCTACTGGTATCTTTCAAGGTTTGGATGACGGGTTGTTTCATCTCGTTGGGGCTGTCTAAAAAGTAAATTCAACCAAGAATAATTACATAAAAATGAATTTGTTTCAAATTTATTGAACTCACCCCCTTCACCCCCTCTCTTGGCAAGAGAGGGGGTTGGGGGGAGAGTTGAATTTAATCTCATAAACAG
>RFIL01000545.1 GCA_003695285.1 Calditrichota bacterium | reverse complement strand
TGCGGAAGGATTCTGAGGAATGTGATGATTGCTCAAACCATTCAAAGAGCATTGGACAGACAGAACATCCCGGTAATTTTCCCAACCCCATTCTCTTAAAACATACCATTCGGGTGGGCCGAAACTGCACCGGAACCAATTGCACCACTGTGGAGATATATTCCCTCCAAACCTATTGTAAATTTGTACTACCGGCAGAATGGATTGCCTGCTGGGGAGATTTACCCAATGGTATGAATTCCCTGCGGGCGGGCTCCGTGGCTGTCAGAACCTATGCTTCCTGGTTTGTGTATCATCCTCTCTCGAACAACTATGATATCTGTGATAATACGTTTTGTCAGATGTTTGGGGATAACCAGTACAGCAATACCAACCTGGCAGTGGATCAAACAGAACGGATGGTCATGATCAATGCCAGTGAAGAGATTGTGCGCTCCGAATATTCGGCGGAGAATAATAACAGCGGTTGCGGAGATGGATGGAGCGGCACCGGAGATACCTGGCCCTGCATCTATGATCCGGTATGCCTGGGACAACCCAATTTCGGTCATGGGCGAGGGATGTGTCAATGGGGATCGATTCGCTGGGCCAATGGCACGAAAGTGCTCCCTTCCTCGCCCTGCAGTGAGGGAATTAACCATGGGTTCGGGACCAAAAGCTGGGATGAAATCCTTGCCCACTATTATCCGGATTATTCCCTGATTGAAGCCTATTCCGCACACATTCTTTCCGCCATCCCTGATCCTTCCGTGGTATCACCGGGAGAAACGTTTCAAATTCATTACACCATTGGAGCCGGTCCCGCCATGTCGCTGATGCTGGGAGCATCCATTGCCCCTGCCGGAACTGGCAACTGGATCGATGATCCTGCTCACGATGTCAAGGTCTCCGTCAATGAGGGCACCAGTACCGTATCGCGATGGTTTGAAATCCCCCCATCCGCATCACCGGGATTGTACGATATGCTGGTAGCCCTGTGGTACGATGTGGATGGCAATGACCTTATCAATTCCGGAGATTTTGTGTTTCATCTAATTTCTGTTCCCGAAGCACTAACTGTTACACCCACAGATATCCAGGCTGAAGAACATCCACCCATTACCTCATACTCCCTGCAGCAGAATTTTCCCAATCCTTTCAATCCAGCTACCACTATCGAATTTTCATTGCCTCAGAAAGCAATGGTGCAATTAAAAATTTTTGATACCAATGGAAAAGAAATTCAAACACTGCTTCAAAAAGTTTTACCATCGGGAGTATATCAAACCCAATGGTCAGCGGAGGGAGTTCCCAGCGGTACCTACTTTTACCGGTTAAAAGTGTATCCTCAATCAAAGGAGCAACCGATATTTATCCAGACTCGAAAAATGACACTCATTCGATAAGCTATATTTGTGCGTTGGGTGAATGTAAATGACCGTTCGGTAATCGATCATTTTAATGGGTTGCAAGTTTTTCTATCCGATGCTGTCTAATTTAAATTAATGCATGGGACAGGAAAGGACAGAAGACCTGAAAATGAAGAGTCACCCGGAACAGATCGGCCTGGCAATGGATAAGAAACAAAGTGAATCACCTCAGCAAAATCCCCTCCCGGATTTTGAAGAAATTTATCAATCCCACGGACAGCAAATTCTGAATCTGATCTTTCGGATGACCGGAAACGAAGAAGTCGCGCGGGATTTAACACAAGATGTCTTCCTGAAAGTATATGAAAACTTATCCTCCTTTCGTCAGGAATCTCAGATATTTACCTGGATATATCGCATCGCAACCAACATTACCCTGAATTATTTAAAACGCAGCCGAAAAAATTACTGGGTCAGTCTGCTGGACACCCCTTTGAAGGATTTGCTTCGGGGAGAAACGACCCTACCTCATCCAGAACGGGAATCCCTCTCATCCTTCCCCGAAAGTCAAATGGAAAAAAAGGAATGGGAAAAAATTATCTGGAAACTGATACAGGAATTACCTCCAAAATATCGCATCCCCTATGTTCTGCATCGTTATGAAGGATTCAGTTATAAAGAAATTGCCGAGATCACCAGCAGCAGCTTGAGTGCTGTGGAGGCACGTATCCACAGAGCGCAGAAAAAATTGGTGGAAAAACTCCGCCCCTGGGTAGAGGAGAAATAAAAATTTGCAAGTTTCACAAAGAGAGAGTGTCTAATTTTTTGAAACGAATGGACAGAAAAATGAAACACAAAGCCGTAAAAAAATTATTCCCGGAATGGTTTTCCGGACGTGTTTCCGCAAAGAGGGCAGCACAAATCCAGGACCATCTGACTACTTGCTCCGCCTGTCAGGAGTATTACCATCAGATGACACAAATTTTGAAGAATGTTGGTACCTCGGATTTACCTGTGCTGGAAAGTGATCCATACCTCCCTGCCAGAATCCGGGAACTGAGCAAGTTAAAAGAGAAAGGGACAATTCCTGAATCCATCAGAGGTAAATTTCAACTGGCGCTGGCAACTCTGTTGCTGCTGCTTGCCATGACCTTTGGATTTTATCTGGGGAAGAGCCTGGCGATTTCTACTGTGAATTCACCCCAGGAGGAGCTGATAGCGGATTACAGCCGGATGTTCTCTGAGGAAACCATAATCCAGCAATGGGAAAGTTCTATCTCTGAGGGAGAGGAGAGTAACCAATGAAGTTAAAAGTACTCATCGGCATCCTGGTTGTTCTAATTGTAATGAATCTTGCCACATTAGGAAGTTACGTCTATTACCGCTGGAAAGAAGTTCCCGCCTGGACCGGAAAAAGAATTCCCCCTTTTCCGCCGGGTCGGGGCCCCATGAATCACTCTATGCGGCATCCGATGAATTTTACCGACGAGCAACTGCTGGAGATGAGAAAGTTGCTAACCACTTATCGCAATGAAATTCAAGGGCTGGAAGAGGAGTTAATGAAGGAAGAGGAGCATTTGCTTCAACTTCTTCAGGAAACACCCATCAATCATAGCGAAATTGAAAAAACCCTCTCCAGAATTAGCGAGGTTCAACTGGAAATTCGGAAAATTGGAATCCAAAAATTAATTAAAACCAAAGAGTTTCTTTCCCCGGAACAACAACGACATTTTTATCATCGCTTATTTATGGGGCGTTTCAAAAATCGACCACGTAGAAGGTTAATGACACCAATGGATACCACTGGTATTCCACCTAAACCCCCGATGGGACGACCATGGTATTAAAATTAAACCAAACCTATGGAGGATTCATCATGAATCGTAAGATGCTTTTCACCGCCTTTACTGTTTTGTTAGCTTTAACAGTATCGATGTTCGCTCAGCCACCCCGGATGGGGAAAATGAAACATCCCGGATGGCAGCATGCCCTGCAGCTCACTGAAGAGCAACAAACTCAAATGCAGGATCTGCAGCTAAAATTCCAGAAGGAAATCCTTCCTCTGCGGACCCAGCTCCAGAAACTCAGAGCCGATTTAAAATTGGCCATTACCAGCGATAGTTACGATGAAGGGAAAGTCAATAAAATCATCCAACAGATGGAAAATGTGCGCACGGAAATCCAGAAAAAACGAATTGCCCATCAAAGAGCGGTTCGTAAACTCCTCACCCCGGAACAACAGAAAAAGTTTGATCTGCACATTCTAAAAGGTAAGGGAGGACCGGATGGTATGCCCATGGGTCCATGTCCTGAATGTGGCAAGGGTAAAGGTCCCCGTTTTCGAGGTGAAGACCGCCGTTAAAACCTTGAATGGACAACACTCATCCGAAGGGCACCGATAGGGATATCGGTGCCTTTTTTTATCGATACTCGGTAATTAAGAGATAATTGCGCCTGGGTATTTCAATCACCTTAAAGG
>RFIL01000103.1 GCA_003695285.1 Calditrichota bacterium | reverse complement strand
TAAGGGTAATCCCGCCTCCAAACAGATAGGGCTGAATTCGGGCCAGTCCTTTTAAATAATATTCCTTTTGGAAAATTAGAGGTACCACATAATATGCCAATCCCATAAATGCGAGAGATGTGCCACCCACCACGGTACCGTGGAAATGGCCTGGAATTCGCAGGGTATTATGGGCAATAATATTGATCTGGCTGGTCCCCAGGGTTACTCCGGTGATTCCACCAATGAAGCCAAAAATAACCAGCGATAGGAAGAATGCGGAAAATCCGGGGTCTCGCCAGGGGGCAGAAGTTAACCAGTTAAAAATTCCCCGGGTAAACCCTTTCACCCGTTGAGCCAGTTCCACGGAAGCCGGAACAGTAAAACCATGGATTAAGGAAGCTAAAACCGCCAGGTACATGGCATAGGAAGTATTCCAGATCTTCCAGGTGGCACCCAGAGCCGGGTCTACTAATAAATGGTGGGCGGAGGCCAAATTGATAAAAAGAATATAGAGAACAAAAGCACTCCTGCATACGGTTTCATTCAGGGGTTTGGCACCGGTGGTCATAGTGGCCAGAAAGTACCACACAGCCACCATAGCACACACATTTACTTGCTGTGATGGATGTCCTAATCCCCACCATATGAGACGATACCATCCGGCATCCGGCTGAGAGGTCCAACCCATCGTCCAGGTGAAAGTAGGGATAAGGGCAGTTGCTCCATGTAAAATGGTGAAGACAGCAATTATCGCGGCGGCCAGTGCTCCAAAAGCGACCAGAGGCATTGAACCTTCATACGTTTTATCTCGTTGCGCCAGATATATTGAACCGAAGAAATTAATGACCCCTACCAGAGTACCCACTGCAAAAAGAATGAGTCCCAAATAAAACAGCGGATGAGCTCGGAGAGGCACATAGGAAGTCATCAAAACATCCCCCTGCCCTTTAAGAATCATATAATCCACCAACAATGCCCCCACAACCATTAAGATGAACCCTACCCACCCCAGATTTCTGGAAAAAACCCGGGTGTTTAAAAGACTGGTTCCGGCAAAATACAGGATAGCAACTTCCATAAATAAAATCCAAAATATCAGCATGTTCAGTCCATGGATGGTGAGAACCCGGTAAAACCAGAGAGAGTTGAGTAGATGCACTGCCGGCCAGCGAGTGAGAGCAATTAATATGGCTGCAATCCCCCCAACCAATAAAAACACGACCGCCATCACAGCATGAAGGCGAATAAAAAGTTGGGCATCCAGACAAACCGGTAAACCGGTTGTCTTGCAATAACGAACTCTATTCGGATCATGATTTCCCATTTTTACTCTCCTATTCTACAATGATTCTTCCCGTCATTAAATGATGACCAATTCCACAAAATTCATTACAGATGATGGAAAATGTACCTTTTGTGGTGGGAGTGATGGTCAGAACATGATCATAACCCGGTAATATCTGGAAATTCATGTTCATAGGCTGGAGACTGAGTCCATGTTGTAAATCTACCGATGAAATATGTAGTCTGTAAGTTTGCCCGACTTTTAATTTTAAAATCGGGTACCATCGCCACATCTGTCCCAATAAATACACATCTCCCCCGGGAACTCCTTCAACTATAGGGATATTGTTCTCCTCCCCTACTTTGTTCGTCTCAACAAATCGAGTAACCCGAGCCATAAAATCGGTCGGGTTTACAGAATAGGATTCACCAGTACTGTTTTGTTTTCCTTTGATGTGCCAAAAAGGCATCGCAGAAAACATGATTAGACACCAAATTAAAGCTACTCCAATCCACATTTTTTCAGGACCGGCAGGAGCTTTGAACCAGTTTTTGGGTGGTGTGTGAATGCTCATTGGGTTTCCTCCTCTATTATGGGAGAGCGGCTTTTCCGATGGTTGCTAGCTCAATCCATCCCCATATGGTATAGGACAAAAGGGGAATCAACAATCCTAACGCTAACAATAACCAGGGGTTATCCATCAATTTTTGAAGCGGATGTTTTTTTTCCTCTTCCATAAAAACCTCCTTAGTTTTAAGTGAAACACAAAAAAACTTAAGGCAACTCGGTATTACCACCGGGTAAATCCGAGTTAATGGACAATTTTGTCCAATATACTCGAAAATTAATTGACAATCAAGTCCATTGATTAAATTTGTTCTATAAAATCCTTTCCTTGCCTTTTATATTATTACTGTTAAATGGATTGATACGGAATTATTGAAATCAAAGGATTTGTTCTCATGCGTTTAAATCAAACTGCTGAATATGCTTTAAGAGTGATGGCTTACCTTGCGACTCAGGATAATCAAGAACCCATTAAAAGCAAAGAATTGGCTAAAACAACTGGTATACCTTTATTTTACCTGTCAAAAATCATGCGACGGTTGGTGGTGGCGGGATTGGTTCAATCCCAAAAAGGGCACGGAGGGGGTTTTACCCTGGCAAAACCCCGCTCAGAAATTCACTTTATTGACATCATTCAGTCAGTCAGTTCCGAATTTTCTACCAAGAGATGTGTGTTTGGGTATGCCCGATGTGGAGATGAGAACCCCTGTCCGCTTCATCCCACATGGAAAATATTACGAAACCAAATTCTTTCCTGGGCAAATAAATTCACTTTGGAAGATGTGGCAAAAGGTGAACCTATTGAGTTACCGGATGATGTGGTATGAAAGAGTTGAGTTCTACTGACATTGTCGAAGTGCTGCTATCTCCTTATACCCTGAATTCGCTTTTCACATTAGCCAACCGCATTGTCATGGCGCCCATGACGCGCTGCATGGCGGATGATGATCTGGTTCCCACCGAGGATATGGCACGGTATTATGCTCGTCGGGCTGATGCCGGCCTAATTGTCTCTGAGGGCACCATCATACGACCGGATGGACAGGGATATCCCAATACTCCCGGTCTTTTTACCACAGCGCAAATTCAGGGGTGGCGTCGCGTGACTGAGGCGGTTCATGAGAAGGGTGGATTAATCTTTGCCCAACTGTGGCACGTGGGACGTGTCTCCCATC
>RFIL01000017.1 GCA_003695285.1 Calditrichota bacterium | reverse complement strand
GAGAGGTAACCAGGCAAATGATTCCTCGCTACATTGAAACCCTGTCTTTCCTCACTCACCCAGAGCGAGGTATTTATTTAACCTGCAGTACCAAATATATGGTCTTTTAACATCTTGTAGAAAGCAATATCTTTTAACTTGGAAGCCGCTGGTTTTTCCAGTTTTCCATCTTCATTGATCGGCCATAAAGTCAGAGAATCCAGTGATACTTCATCACCCAGAATTACCTGTCCCTGAGTTCTTCCAAATTCAATCTGAAAACTGACCAATTTTAATTTTTTCCGTTCAAAGAATGATTTCAAAACAGCATTCACTTTGGTGGCTATCCGAGAAATATTGGTCATCTCTTTTCGATCGCAGAGACCAAGAGCATAGGCATGATACTCATTGATCATAGGAAGGGTTCTTTTTTCATCTTTATAATACATTTCCACAATCGGGAATTCCAACACCGTTCCGGTATCCAGATGTAACCGTTTGGCCAGATCCTGGGTAGCGACGTTATAAACCACGATGGCAATCGGAATCATATCCAGCTTTTTTGCCACAAAACTCTTGTCATTCTGTGTCTTGATAAAATGAGTTGGAACATTGTAACTTTCCAGATACTCAAATAGATGTGCACAGACGGCATTATTGATTTCTGCTTTCCCCTTTACCTTTTCCTTTTGTTTAGAAACCGTTAATGGTAAAGTATCCAGAAATTCAATGACCACCTGATCGCTTTGATTGGTCGCATAGACTTTTTTAGTACTCCCTTCAGCAATGACTTCTTTAATATCCACTGTTTCAATCCTCCATGTTTTATAGTAGATGCAAGCGTTTAAAAGGTATCTCAATATGTTTTAATCGATTCTGTAAATTACAAATTTCCTGCAATTCCTCTTTTGAGAGATATGATAAAACCTCCTCATCCTTCATCAACTCAGATAGTAGATCGGTTTCCGAGGATTCCCAGACTTTCAGGGCATTCCGTTGAACCATTCGATAAGCATCCTCTCGGGAAACCCCTTTCTGCACCAGATGCAATAAAATGGATTGAGAAAAATACAGCCCTTTACTGGATTCCAGGTTCTCTTTCATCCTCTCTTCATGAACGACCATTCCCTGAAGAAGGGTTGCCGTCTTATCCAGCATGTAATAAAGCCCGATGGTTGCATCCGGTAAAATAACCCTTTCCGCTGAAGAATGAGAGATATCCCGTTCATGCCAGAGCGCGACATTCTCCAGCGCAGTGACCAGATTCCCTCGTAAAAGGCGCGCCATCCCACAAATCCTTTCTGACAAAATTGGATTTTTTTTGTGTGGCATCGCCGAAGAACCCTTCTGTCGAGAGCCGAATGGTTCTTCCACCTCTAGAACCTCAGTTCGTTGAAGATGCCTGATTTCTAGCGCAATTTTTTCCAACGTGGCTCCGATCAGCGCCAATGCCGAGAGGTATTCCGCATGTCGATCCCGTTGCAGAATTTGGGTGGAAATAGCCGCAGGTTGTAATCCCAGATGCTGACAGACATACTCTTCCACAAAGGGATCCATATGTGCAAAGGTTCCCACCGCCCCGGAAATTTTTCCGGTAGATATGGTTTCTATAGCCCGATTCAGACGTTCACGGTTTCGCAACATCTCACTGTACCAGACCAGCAGTTTAAATCCAAACGTGATCGGTTCCGCATGAACCCCGTGGGTACGCCCCATCATTACAGTATCTTTGTATTTTAAAGCCTGAGCTTTCAAGATTGAAATGACTTGCTCCAGCTTCTGAGCAATTAACTCTCCGGCCTGCTTCAGTTGGACCGCCAGGGCGGTGTCGAGCACATCTGAAGAGGTCATACCATAATGAATAAAGCGAGCGGGTTCTCCCACATATTCCGCCACATTGGTCAGAAAGGCGATCACATCATGATGAACCTCTGCCTCTATTTCCTGAATCCGCTCTACAGAAAAAGTCGCTTTTTCCCGGATTTGAGTCACAGCTTCCTGAGGAATTTTACCCAGCTTTGCCTGGGCTTCACAAGCCAGAATTTCTATTTCCAACCAGATTCGAAACTTGTTTTCTTCGGTCCAGATAGCACCAATTTCCGGTAATGTATAACGCTCGATCATTACATCCTCTTTGCTTGTTGCAGAGTAACGGGGATATCAAACGTTTTTCCTTCCCGATAGATGGTGAAGGTCAGAACATCTCCGACTCGTAAATCCATTTCACTTAGAGTATTCACATAATCTTCCCGTGAGGTAATCTTTTTCCCATTAATGGCAAGTATGACATCCTCATCCCGTATTCCGGCCTTATAAGCATCTCCACGGATATCAATCTGAGTGATGATCACTCCCTCATCAACCTTCAAATTCAACACACTGACAATCATGGGGGTAAGGGTTTGCACATCCAGAATCCCCAGCCAGAAATTCCGATCGATTTTGCCCTTCTCTTTCAATTCGGTGATGACTTTTTGAATGCGCTCAATGGGAATGGCGAAACCGATTCCAACAAATCCCTGCTGGGTGCGGCTTCCGGTATAGATAAACGTATTCATTCCAATAACCTCGCCCAGTGCATTCACCAGCGGTCCACCACTATTACCATGATTAATTGCTGCATCGGTTTGAATCATATCCATATAGAGGCGGCCATCATCGGTTCTCCCCCAATCCCGATCCACCGCACTTACAACTCCCACCGTGACCGTGGGTTTATCATTGAGAACAAATAATCCAAAGGGATTCCCAAGCGCAATCACCCATTCCCCAACCAGTAAATCCGTGGTTCTCCCAAATGGGATGTAAGGAAAATTGTCCCCCTCGATTTTGAGCAGAGCAATATCTGTTAACCTGTCGGTACCCACAACTTCAGCATTGAGATGACGGCCATCGGTGAGGGTAACCACTATCTTGGTACCATTGCTCACCACATGTTCATTGGTAACGATGTACCCATCGGGAGATATTATAAATCCGGAACCCAGGGACTCTACCTGTCGCTCATACACTCGGTCGCGATAAAGTTCCGGAAAGAGATAACGCCACAGAGGGTCATCATAAAAGGGACTGGGTTGAACAAATCGTTGCACATAAATTACGGAGATGCCCACTACAGCCGGACTTACTCTGGCCACTGCCCGGGTGATGGCATTTTCACGTGTCGCTGTTACATCATCCTGTGGCGGTGTTTGAGCCAGAGCACTGTTGAAGAATGAACTATCACTGGATGATTGCTGCGAATGCTCTTCGGATTGGCATCCTACCAATACCAGCATCATCAGCCCGAGTACAATGCTGGTTCGGAGCATATCCCAAAGTGGGAAATTCCAACCCCTGAAGGCTGATTGCCTCATTAATCCTCTCCCATCAATTTTTTCCAATCACTAATAAATTTTTCCAGCCCGATGTCAGTGAGAGGATGTTTAAACATTTGAGTAATGACTTTAAATGGTATGGTGCAAATATCAGCGCCCATCAAAGCTGCTTGCACAATATGCATGGGATGCCTCACACTGGCTACCAGAATTTCGGTTTCAAAACCGTAGTTCTCATAGATTTGAGCCACCTGCCCAATCAAGCCCATCCCATCACTGCTGATGTCGTCCAGTCGACCCACAAAGGGGCTGACGAATGTGGCACCGGCTTTGGCGACCAACAACGCCTGAAGAGGCGAAAACACAAGCGTCATGTTCACTTTAATTCCCTGTGAGGTTAATTCCTTGCAGGCCTTCACCCCATCGGGAGTGGTGGGCAGCTTAATGACAATATTGTCTGCAATTTCAGCTAACTTTTTGGCTTCCTCCAGCATCCCATCTCGTTTTGTTGCAATCACCTCTGCACTGACCGGCCCATCGACAATTTCACATATCGTTTTTAAAATCTCAAACGGGTTACCCTTCTCTTTTGACAATAAAGAGGGATTGGTGGTGACCCCATCCAGAATTCCCATTTCCGCTGCTTCCCGGATCTCATCAACATTTCCGGTATCAATAAAAAACTTCATGACCATTCTCCAAATTTAAAATGTATATGATAACCTGAATCCTGTTGGACTCAGGCGCCTCGAATTTATCTCTTCAATTCCCCTGTCACAACAACATTATAAAGTTTTAATCCCCTGTGCTTTCAAAACTTCACCTCCTCCAGAACCAATCCTTTCGCGGGTGCTGCAGGTCCTGCCTGACAGCGATCCCTGGAGTGGAAAATATCCACAAACTCCTCTTTACTAAACCGCCCCCGGGCAACATCAATCATCGTTCCCACCAGAGTGCGAACCATCCCATGTAAAAATCGATTGGCAGCAATCCGAAAAATCCAGAAATCCCCCTCCTTCCACCAACGAGATTCATAGACGATGCACCGTTTATGATCGCTTTGCACTTCCTTTCTGGAAAAGGCACCAAAATCGTGTTCTCCAATAATCATTTCCGCCATCGGTTGAAGGAGCTCCTTTTCAAATGGAAAGAAGACCTGCCAGCAGAAATGCCGGTGTATTGCCGTCCGTTCGGTAGTGATGTAATAGTGATATATCCGTTGTTTGGCTGAAAATCGAGCATTAAAGTCCATCGCAACATCTTCTGCTTCCTTGACCACAATATCTTCCGGTAGATGTGCATTTAACCCCATTTCAATTTTATACAGGGGTAACTGCTTCTTCAGATGAAAATTTACAACCTGCCCCCGGGCATGGACTCCGGCATCTGTTCGACCTGCTGCGGTTGTCCGCACCCTTTCTCCACTCAAGCGAAAAATGGCTTCTTCTAACTTCTGTTGCACTGTCACAGCATTCTCCTGATGCTGCCACCCGTGATACCGGGTACCTTCATATTCAACCACCAATTTAATATTTCTAACCATACCCCTTAAAATGCCCTTAAAATAAACAAATGAAGACAAATCACGGCCACTGTAGTGAAACCTGCCACCCAATTGAGCACCGGTAACGGTTGGATGTCTCCTCGTGACGAATGCTGTGTCGTAAAGTGCTTGTATTCATGTTCACTCAACTCCAGGATGCTAACAATGAATCTACTCATCTTATCTAATACAAGCTGTAACTTAAGTTTTAAACTCCCCTTTTTTTCCCGAATTTGTTCCTTGATGTCAGAAGTATATTCCAGTTGTAAATCCAGACAGGTGGGTATCAAATAAAACACATACATGGCAATACGGGCGACCTGCTGGAAGAAGGCTATTCCCTTACCAGTTGAATGCTGAAGTTTATGAAAATAATACCAGATTTCTTCATCGGATGTGGATTTTACCGCAAGGCTCACCAGTAAAAAGATAATCAACATCTGTAACACAAAGGTAAAAGCTGCCACAACTCCTTCCTGCGTAAACACGATATGACCGGGAAGGCTAACCCATACTTTCCCAAAACCATTCAAAGAACGAAAGAAAAATAACAGAACTAAAAATCCCATAAAAAAATGTCGCTGTTTAGAAGACCGAAACAGCACCAAGCGTTGAAAATGAAATATCAGGAACAGAATACTGACCACAGAAAGGCTGTAATACCAGCTTTGAAAGTAGATTGAGAAGGTGATAACAAAGAACGTTAAAAATAGCTTAACGGGAAAACTGATACTCTGAATTATCAATCTCTACGACCCTTATCTTTACGAAAATTAGAGACTTTAAATATAATCACAAATGGTGCCAAATCAAAATGGTGGTTCAGAGTCCTGAAGTGGGGTGAGGTGGATAAAGTTGATTTTGAGCCCATCATCCGAAAGAATGCAGGATGCTGTACCTGTAGCGGCACTGGTTACACCATGAGTTTCCTGAGCTGCAGAGAATTTTGCAGTAAAGTGACT
>RFIL01000544.1 GCA_003695285.1 Calditrichota bacterium | reverse complement strand
CAATGCGGTGGTGGGGGTTTTATTCACCAACAGCTCTTTGGCTTCCAGCGCCAGCAAGGCGGCATGAATTGCTTCCGGAACCGTTTCCGCCTGCTTCAGAATATTCTGTGCCCGATCCAGAAGACGATGCGCCAGAACCAGCAATTGCCCCGGTGCGCTATGCCCGCCGCTGGCCAGCATTGGCCCCGTTCCGGTAGGCGGCCAGGTGAACTTGTCGGCATATCGGGGCTCCCGTCGAAAATGCTTCCATTTCCCGGCCTTTTTCCACAGGTCGAAAATCCCGGTAAATGGTTTATACAGCGTTTTCACCCGGGTGGTCAAAAGGGTGGCAAGGTAAACCTTATTCTTTACCCATCGCTCTTTATCCGGGCACCATTTACGGTGTCCCACGGTAACCAATATACGTTCTTTCACATCTTTCAAACCCGGCAAAAGGCAGTCTCGAAATTTTAAGTGGGAGATATGTTGCTCTCCTCGATCTTCAAAATCACCCTTTAAACATTCTTTAAACCTTTCTTCTTCCCGGAAATTGGCGGGGCGATCATGAAAATTTAAGTACAGATCTTCGAAAACTAGGTCAGCCCCTGAGCCATTATTACCAAATACTTTTTCAGTCATCTCCCAATCGATCAGGGCCCAGGCGAGGTAACCAAAACGATAGGCGATATAAGCATTCATGTAGGCATACACGGGTTCTTCATCAATGGCTGCCGCCTTCAGCAGTCGGACTGGTAAGCCTTTTAAGATTAGATTCCCTTCATCATCTGTTTTTTCCTGTAGAATCTTTCTGAGCCGATTCCTGAGCCCACAGGGGTCAAACAAAGGTATATAACCAGCATAGCGTTGAGTAGAGTTGAGTTTCACATCGTTTGAAAAATAATGGAACCCATAAAAAGGATTTTCATGAACGGAAGGATTTTTTTGAGGACTACCATTGAAAAAAATCCAGCGAACCTCCGGGAAGCTCAACACTAACCAACTCAACAAAATTTCCTGGGGATGAACCCGTTTCCGCTCTTCGGCATGGCGGTGGAGCGGATTCCATAAACTTGAGTTCCCAATCCCATCCACCCATTTGGTCATCAGCACAACCAGGTGTCTTAATTCTGAGGAACGGTAACTGCAAAGCTTTTGAGAGATGGCTTCGTAATAATTGTTATAGTCGCTCACATCATAATAAATATCCTCATCGAAAAAGCGACGAGGGAGAATAAGCTTCTCAATGGGTTTACTGTAGCAGGTGTGCAAATAACGTTCTAAACTGGAAGCTAACGGCTCATAGCTAATGATCAACCAGTTTTGGTTCATTTTGACTTATGATTTTATTGTTTGTTCCAAACAGTCTAATGCATCTGTGAGTTGAGTTATCCAAGCAGAGAATTTATTATGTAAATTATTAATCTTCTTGCAAACGTCTGATGCATTTGTAATTGTGTCCCCAACCTCATCACATAAGTTAAATATAGAGGAATCTTTTCGTCTTATGAATGTTATCCCTTTTTTTGTTTTGTCTTCTTGTGAAGCCAACCCTGTAATACAAAGCAGGTTTTCCCATTCCGATGATGTTAAGTAGCTTGCATGTTTCGGTAGTTGTTCTAGCCAGTGATAAAGCGATCTTCCTTTGCCTCTAAAACTTAGTAATAAGACATTTGTATTCTTTTTTTCCTCTTCGTTACCTACAAGTAGATACTGAAGCTTAGCCAATTGATCTGAAGGAGAGTTACATCCATGAATTGGCTTTTCCCATGTTGTTCTTATGTCTTCAATAACTTTAACTAACTGTCCAAAATCATGGGTTTCGCATAATTCTTTTATCGTTTGTAGATCCACTAGAATATGAGAGAACAAATTCAAAGCCCGATGCTTTATTCTTCGGATTGGATCAAGCTTAAAATCATAACGATAAAAGTTGATCCATTTATTAACTATGTCTATGAGGTGTTCCTTATCTGAAACTTCTTCAAAATCATTTAACATTTCTTCATAAGGAGCACCGTCCGAAGAGCTGTAATCAAGCACCTCGAATCCGCGATTTATCACATCCTGAATTCCTATAATAGAATCGTAATTATGGGCAATTATTATCGTCTTATCGCTTAAAAGTAATTCTGGTTCACCTTCTATTTTCATAAAAATTTGTCCGTACCTTTCAAAGAACTCAATTTCACCCCTTGCAACTGAGAGCATATTATCTTCTGCGAACAACTGCTTCTTTTCCTCGAAGATATACCTTTCCCTCAGGTGTTCGTCAGGGGAATAAATCCATATGACTTGAAATGAAATAGAACTCATAATGTAAAACTGCTAATATTTAGCTGTGCGATATCTTTAATATTGTTAAATGTAGTTATTCTACTCAAAAAATCTTTCAGTTCTGCGCCACGGGTTTTTGTCCCATAAATATTCTGGCTGATTTCCTCAAACTCGCAAATAATGCCTAATTTCCGCCTTTTTATGTTCGCAGTGCAAGATTTATCAAGACCATTCACTTTCACAGTGACTCCATTATTCCAATGCTGTGCAATAAGCCACCATGTTTGTCCTTTACAACAATCTATCTTAAAATTGTCATTTTGATTGTTCGTTATCTCAACTCTACGTTCATTTGGATTTACATTGATAGTTATGTTTATTAGGTTATCCAGAACGAAATAATACAATGTATGTTGCCCAAGCCCAATGCTATCTCCACTTTTTTGACAGCCAGAAGGTAGATAATCGGATAGGCCAAATATAAGAATAAGCATAGCTTAAACAGACCTTTCTTTAAGAATAAAAAATTGTTTCATCGCGGTTATCTTTTCAAATCTAGAGCCGATAAGGCAAGTTTCCAGATTACTGAATGGAATAAACTTAACACCTCTTGGAAGATTCGACGGCGTTCCTCTTCCCGAAGTCACAATAAGGAACGGAATACTTTCCTTCCATTCTAAAATCTTATTTTGAATTGAAATCTTATTTTCATTATACCATTTATCCAAGATTCCTTGATGAATGATCAGACAATCAGGAAAAATTGCGTCGCCCTTAAAAAGAACTTCAAAATTTTTATTTCCATTTTTACAAATTTTCAACTCAGGTTTATCTTGCGATGAGATACATGAATAAATTGCCTTGTCAGGTTTCCGTTTCTGATCATAAATGTTCGGCTGATCAAGATAGCTTATGAAAATGCGTTGGCCTAAAACGTAGCCTGCATCCTGCTTGGTGAATTTTATATATTTTTCCTGTATGCGTTCGTCAATTAGAAACAATCGAAATAATGCTTGTTCTGCAATTGAAAACACAAAGTTTGCTGATTGCAGGCTGTAAGCTCCGGAAGCACTTGTGGCATCCAAAAATCGGGTTAGGTATGATAGTGTTCCAGTGAGATATTCTCCATAAAGAACAGGGTCGGAATCAAAATCCATAATCAATTCCCATGCTTCTTTTTTGTCCTCTAACTCCCATACGTTACCGTGCCTTCTAAAAACGCAGAAAACAAAGCTATTATTTTGCTCATTTTCGAAGTATTTTTCAATATTCTCAATTATTTTGAATGACATTTCTTCAAAATCTAAAACACAACCTTGTATGAACTTTGCCCCTTCAACGGTACGAAAAGGTTTGGGAAGACTTGAAGGAAAATATGGAGGGTATCTCTTTTCCTGGCTGGAAATATCATGAAGTTGATAAAACCACAAACACAGTCTTTTTTGTTTCTGAATATCACGGATACGAATAAAAACGTGTTGAATCCATTTCAAATAAAGCCAAAGTTTGAAAAATTCACCTTTAGCTTTTTCCGTTGGTTCTATATTCTGAAATGTTTCCTGTAAATCTGGGAAACTGTAATACTCTACATCCTCGGCTCCTTGAATCCATGGAACAACTTTCTCGAACTCTTCGATCTCAATCCAGCAAATACGCTTGTAAAGAAATTTTGAACGAACCCATTTTCTCGTATCCTCTGCAAAAGTCAAAAAGCTTTCATTCTCATCTGTATGTAGTTTCCAGCATTCATCAGATATTTCGCCTTCATACCAAAATTTTAAATTTAAGGGATTTTGCTGATTCTGAATCCAATGGTTTGGATCAATGACCACGAATAGTCGATAAGGATACTGTTCTATGGCAATTTTTACCCAATTAAGAACACTAAATTCTGGCGAGGGTTGCTTTTCTTTTTTGTTAAACAACTCGTTCCATTCGTCCTGGCACTGCTTTGTGATTTGAGAGGTTTCTTTTTCATCAAATCCAAGGGCTACACGAAGCGCCTTCAAGAAAAGTGGGCGCCTGTTTTCATTTCCAGCGTCAACAAATACGTAGAATTCAAAATCCCTGTCCTCATCGTTTTTCAGAGGATAAATAGAGATTCTTCTCAAGAGTTTTTCATGTGATTCTTTTATTGTTTCGCAAATTCCCATGACTATTTTCCATTTTTATTTTCACACACAATCCCCACCATTCTTGGCCTGGGAACAAAAAACTCATACCCCAGGGTGCCGATGGGAGACTTCACCGCCCGGATAATCGCCCTTGCCCCGGTGTCTAATTCTCCTTGTTCCTTCATAAATTCATCCAACTTTCCATTGGGTAAAGTATTTGGTTTCGCACCTCTGATATCTTCTTCCTCACCGCCAATATGCAATATCTCTCGTCGCTGCAAATACCCGGCGGCAATCTTCATCTCCGCCAGCCCCCAGTCCTCTTTGCGCAATTGTCCGGTTTCATCGATAATGGAAGTTCCCAGTTTGGTGTTCATCCCCTGGTCGCCCCACAACTCCACACCCTCATTCTTTTCCGTTTTCACCAGGCTGACATTGTCATATATGCGGAACAAACAGGCCGGGCGCTTTGGGTTCTTTCCCTCCGAAGTGGTCTGTTTTATCTGAACGCCGATATTTTCATCCGGGTCATGGAGAATCTCGATTACGATATCCAAATGCTTGGTATCGCTGTTATGGCGAACGAAACCGTGTTTCGCAGCGTTGCGGATGATGTTTTCCAGAATCACATAGAAGGCGTGATACCCCACCAATCCTCCGGGAATGGCCAACAGCACATCACGCTCATCATTCATTTGAACCGGTTTGCCATCCGGCATTTCCAGCAAGATGCGATGACAATCTTCACAGGGATCATCATTTTCAGTTTTTCCCTTCTTGCATTTTGAACTATCCGATTTTACTGATTCTTCCTGGTTCTGCGAAGTTGAATGCAAACAACCGTTTTTTATCTGGATTATGCGCTGCTCCACGGCTTTTGTTAAGTCAGAACGATTTGCCGGTTTTTGCCACTCATCCGGCGGCACCATGCACACATGAAAGCGAATATCTCCCTCTACTTCATCGGAAATTGGTTTTGGTTTACCCGTTTGTTCGTCAAACAGGGCAGCACCCAGATTCTCCGAGGCGGCGATATAATTGAGCAGGTGTTTCTGGTGCAAAAACCAGCGCAGCAAGTCTTTCAGCAAATAGGCCGGCTCACTCCAGTCCGGCCATTCGGTGGAAATCTGGGCGATAAAATCCATTCGCTGCTGGATGTAGCGGGAAAGAAATTGAACGTCTTTACTCCAGCGGAAAGGTGCTTCTAAACGTCTTTCGAATTTGTTTCTTATAACATCTGTGACATTCTCAAACTTATCACCTTCTTCTTCAAACCAATCCTTAGCAATTTTTGAATGAATTCCTAACTGGAATCTTTTACTTACATCAAAGTAGGTTTGTAAAATCTCATCAATGGATACCCCCTCCGTCCAGCCATCGATTCCTTTGGTGGCAATACGGGATAACACATGGCTACCAATGTTGTGGGAAGCATTGCGAGACATGATGCCCACTAAAGCTGAACTAAGGGAAATCTTTCGGTATTCACGTTCTAGGGCTGTTGATGTATATTGAAAATAGTATGAGGTGATATTTAAGATCAGATCACTATATTCTTGAGGCAAACACAAATTGTCATCTTTCTGCACATTTGTAAAGAGAGCCGAATTTTCCCCAAAACAAAATATAACATATAAGCTAAGCTTTGGGCGGTCGCCACTATTAAGGAAAGATGGGAAAATCAGTACATATTCGTATCCCAAAAAAGTGTAGAATAAATCAGTAAGAACCTGCTGGACTGATTCGAAATTTGTTAAAGGATTATCAGATAAGCGTATACTTTTAATTATATTTTCAAGCGTAGAGCTAATTTGAATCGGATGTTTTGGAAGCTCAAAGTATGGCCTATAAATTCCGTTTTCTAAGCAGTCTATATTGACTTCAGTATCGTTTTGAAATATGATATCATCATCTTTTAATGACAAATTCTTCCCAACAAAAAGAAAAAAAGCTTCCTCGATCATTTTCTTTGAAACAAAATACTGAGAAAAGAAGTCAATTGGTGCAGAATTAAAGT
>RFIL01000543.1 GCA_003695285.1 Calditrichota bacterium | reverse complement strand
TGGTGAAAAAGATTGTCGAGATGTATGGAGGAAAAGTATGGGTGGAATCGGAAGTCGGAAAGGGTAGTACTTTTTATTTTACTTTTCCCAAAGAATCTAGCAAACAAAAAAGGACTAAATATTCAACTCTCCAGAACTCCACCGATGTTAGTGAAAAGGATGAATTAGATGAAACATTATATTTCGGGGTTAGTCATGAGAACCAATAGAATTCTGATAATTGCTTGTTTTCTTCTTGGGATATTGTTGCCCACTAAAATTCTGACTCAAGGAATACCCGGTGACATCACCGAAATAACGCTGGAAGCGCTTTTGAACACCAAAATTAGCACGGCAGCTAAATATGCCCAAACACAGCGAGAGGCCCCGGCATCCATCAGTATCATCACTTCAGAGGACATTGAGCGGTATGGTTTTGAGACATTGGATCAGGTTCTAAATAGCTTGCGTGGCTTCTATATCAGTTATGACCGAAATTACAGTTATGTCGGGGTAAGGGGGTTTGGAAGGCCCACTGATTACAATGACCGAATTCTTGTATTAATAAACGGACATCCTACCAATGACAACTTTTATAATTCGGCTTCTGTTGGAACTGATTTGGGAATCAATATCGAAGAAATCGAACGAATCGAGATCGTTCGAGGTCCCGGTTCAGCACTATATGGAACCAGCGCCATGTTTGCGGTGATTAATGTGATTACCAAATCAGGAAACTTAGTGGAAGGGTTAAAGGCTACCTTTCGGACCGGTAGCTATGGGAAGTCCATTGGGGAGTTGTTATTCGGTAGGGAATTTAATAATGGCTTAAATCTCACGGTATCAGCTACGATCGGAAATATTGACGGGCAGGACCTTTACTTTCCGGAATACGATGATCCCTCTACGAACAATGGGATTGCCCAACATCTGGATTGGGATAAATTTTATAGCCTTAGTTCCTTAATTCAATTTAAAAATTTAAACATTTACGGAAGATACAGTTCTCGGGAAAAAGCTTTTCCCACTGGCGCCTGGGAGGTGGCTTTCAATCATCCTAATTCTAAAACGATCGACAATATGGGTTTTATTGAGTTAAAATACCAGACCCACCATACCGGCCCCCGAAACCTGCTTTTGAAAGTATATGCCGATCATTATGATTATAAGGGTTTTTATCCCTATGAAGATGAGGACGAAGATGGCAATCCTTACGTGTATGATTCCTGGGATTCCAATCAGAGTAATTGGTTTGGGAGCGAAGCACAATTTATCTGGGATACCCATTCCAACAACCGTCTGGTTTTCGGTGCGGAGTATAGAAAACACCTTGATGCTGAGTATCGCTACTGGGAACCGGATACAGTGTATTTTGATAGTAATATACCGTACAATACTCAATCTCTTTATGTCCAGGATGAGATTCAAATCCATTCAAATTTCACTTTCACCGCGGGATTGCGCTACGATCGATATTCCTTTTCCGAAAATTCCCTGACCCCTCGTACTGCCATTGTATTCAATCCATCCCGCCAGTCGACCCTGAAACTTCTTTACGGAGAAGCATTTCGCGCCCCCAATCTCTATGAAGTTTACTACGATGATCCGGTTAGTGGTTATAAACCCAACTACCTTCTGAAACCTGAGAAAATACGAACCATAGAACTGGCATGGGAACAACAATTCGGAAAATCAATCATGGGGCTGGCTTCGCTCTATTATAACCGGATCACCGATCTTATTGACCAAACTATTGATCCGGCTGATTCTCTTATTCAATTTCAGAATGTGAGCAAAGTCTCCTCAGTAGGAATAGAATTTGAACTGCAAGCCCGATTTAATTCTGGCGTCTCGGGTTATCTCAATACTACCATCCAGAATTCCGAAAACCAGCTTACCAGAACGGAATTGACCAATTCCCCTGGGTTCCTTTTCAAAGCCGGTTTTGTGCTACCAGTTCGACATTTATTGTATACCGCACTGGAATTTCGTTATGAAACCCGAAGGCTTACGGTATATGATACTTATACCGAACCTTTTTTCTTAACCAATTTAACCCTCACGACACCCACTATTGCCAATCATTTTAAGGTGGCACTCAAGGTGCGAAATTTGTGGGATGTTGATTATCAATATCCGGGAGGATATGAACACCTTCAACCGGCTATTACTCAGGATGGCCGTAATTTTACCTTCAGTTTTAAAGTAACTCTATAAAGAAAATATCATGATGGAAGAAAGCAAAATGAAAAATACTGGCTTCAATAAATATGAACAGGGATAGGAGATACAAAAACAAATTATTACTGGTATTAAGTACCTTGCTTTGGTCTTCCATATCCTTTGCCCAGGAAATGGAAGTTCCGGTTTCTGTGCAATATCCTCTTTTTCTAAAAATTTTAACCTTTGACCGGAATTTGATTGAAAGGACTGAATCCTATTTGACTATCGGTGTCGTGTATCAAGGAAAGTTTAACCTATCCAGAAAAGTTAAGGAGCAATGGGTAAAAGAAATGCATCATTCTCCGATAAAGAAAATTCAAAATCTTGAGATTCATCAAATAGAAATTGATCTGGATGAGCGCTCGCTTAGTAAAACCCTGCAGAATGAAAAGATCAACGTACTTTACATAACACCACTCCGTGGAATCTCATTACAGTCAATTGTAGATGTTGCCGATTCTTTAGATATCTGTACGTTAAGCGGGGTTCCCAGATATGTGGAAGCGGGAGTGGCCGTGGGCATAGGGCTAAAAATTCAGAAACCCCTTATTCTCATTAATCTAAAAGCCTCCAAAGCCCAGGGTATGGATTTGAGTTCTCAATTACTGAAATTAGCACGGATTATCAAATGATAGAGAGATGAAAAGGTACGCTGAGAAAATATATTCAATGTTTACCGGGAGTATCAAAGCCAAACTGGGAACGGTGTACAGTTTGCTAGTGGCACTAATCGCAGTATTTATTTTTAGCTATTTCCCGGCCCAGCAGGAAGCTCAGGCGATACATGCGATGATTGATAAAGCGAGAAGTATCTCCCAAATAACCGCTATCAACATTAGCTCTGCTTTATATTTTGAAGACATCCCAACCATTCAAGAAGCATTCCAAAGTGTTCGACAAAATAGAGACCTGGTATACGCTATCGTTTGTGACACCACTGGAGAAATTGTAGCAGCTTATAATCTCCCCAGAGCTACCTCCTTCAGAAATTCACAATTAAACCACTTATCATTACAAAACAATCTTTACCAAACGGTTACTCCCATCCTCATCAATGATGAAGAAATCGGTAAGCTTTATATGGGATTCTCTCTGCTGGAATTAAAAGCACAGGTTAACAAAAGTCGACGGGTCATCGCAATGATGACATTACTGCTTTTTGTTACCGGTATTATGATAGTAGTTGGGATTAGCATGTTCCTCTCCCGCCCTCTCACCAGGATGATGGAAACGGTGAACAGGATATCTATTGGAGATTTATCCCAACGGGCACTGGTCACATCTCGCGATGAAATAGGGACTCTGGCAAAAATGTTCAATCAGATGGTTGACCATCTGGAGTCTTCTCAAACTGAACTCAAAAAGGTCAATCAACAACTGGGAAATTATACCAAAGAATTACAACTGGAAATTGAAGAACGTAAACGAATTGAGAAAAAACTTCGTTTATCTGATGAAATTCTTTCCAATGTAGGTAACATCGTACTAGTCTCGAATCCAGCCGGTGAAATTGTATACGCCAGTCCTTCCATTCAACGTTTGTTAGGCTATTCGGTAGAGGAAGTATTAGGCGATGGCTGGCTCAATCTAACGCGACGGAATCAGCTGGATAGAGAGGAAGAAAAACAATATCTGGCAAGTGCTGCAAAAGGAGAAATTCAACCGGCAGCTGAACCGTATGAAAGAATGATTTACGATAAATATGGGAATAAACACTGGATATTATGGCAGGATACCCGGGGGCCCAATAATATGTTGATTGGTATCGGCTCCATTGTGGATGATTGGAAAAAAGCGGAGCTACGTCAGTTGGAGTTACTCAAAGAGCTGGAAAATGTAAACCGGGAACTGAAAGACTTTGCCTATGTGGTCTCCCACGACCTCAAAGCGCCTTTGCGGGCGATTGGTTCCCTGGCGAACTGGTTAAAAACCGATTACGCTGACCGACTGGATGAAGAGGGATTGGAACTCATTAACCTGCTGGATTCCCGG
>RFIL01000102.1 GCA_003695285.1 Calditrichota bacterium | reverse complement strand
GAATTAAACCACATGCTCCACCGCTTGTGCGGGCCCCCGTCAATTCCTTTGAGTTTCACCCTTGCGAGCGTACTCCCCAGGCGGGGCACTTAATGCGTTAGCTGCGGCACCGACCCCGGCCGAACCGGGACCAACACCTAGTGCCCATCGTTTACGGCGTGGACTACCAGGGTATCTAATCCTGTTTGCTACCCACGCTTTCGCGCCTCAGCGTCAGTGACGAGCCAGGTGGCCGCCTTCGCCTCCGGTGTTCCTCCCGATATCTACGCATTTCACCGCTACACCGGGAATTCCACCACCCCCTCTCGCACTCAAGACCGGCAGTTTCAGATGACCCTCCACGGTTAAGCCGTGGGATTTCACATCTGACTTACCAGCCCGCCTACACGCCCTTTACGCCCAGTGATTCCGGACAACGCTGGCTCCCCCCGTATTACCGCGGCTGCTGGCACGGAGTTAGCCGGAGCTTCCTCTGAGGGTACCGTCAAACCACATCCCTTGCGAAATGTGGCCTTTCTTCCCCTCTGACAGGGCTTTACACTCCGTAGAGCTTCTTCGCCCACGCGGCGTCGCTGCGTCACCCTTTCAGGCATTGCGCAATATTCCCCACTGCTGCCTCCCGTAGGAGTCTGGGCCGTATCTCAGTCCCAGTGTGGCTGACCATCCTCTCAGACCAGCTACCCATCGTCGCCTTGGTGAGCCGCTACCTCACCAACTAGCTAATGAGACGCAGGCCCATCCCCACGCGCTAGCTTGCACCAGCTTTAATCTTATCACCAGGCGATGATAAGACCACATCCGGTATTAGCACCGGTTTCCCGATGTTATCCCAGACGTGAGGGTAGGTTACCTACGCGTTACTCACCCGTCCGCCAGTATACTCGCCACCCGAAGGTGACTTTCCCCTTGGCTTGCATGTGTTAGGCACGCCGCCAGCGTTCGTCCTGAGCCAGGATCAAACTCTCCGTTGTGGAATCTTTCTTTACGCTCTTGGCTTCCTCGTTGGTTTACTCCCCCCTACTCACTAAAAATCGCTCTTAGTGATGCTCTAGAGGGTTCCTTTATCAGTTGTCAAAGAACTTCAGAAAAACAAACCGCCTCATTTAAGGCGGCATTAAAAGTAAATACTATCTCTGCCTGTGTCAATAAAATTTTATTTTTTTTCCCTAACCCAACCACTGTTAAAAAGCCATCAAATTTATAGTACCGGTTCCCAAATGACAATACAAAAAAAATTTTTTCAAGGCCTCATTCGGATATTAAGCACATTTGAATCCTGATGTATCTTGACCGTATTTATCGGTTTCGAGGATAAATAATAAACTCCCGTTTTCATCATGAGTTCCTTTGAGGCATTCCTTGAATTCCCGGGTTCCACAGGTTGAGATAACGACGTTGGAAAGATAATTGTCCCGATAACAAAGGCATGATGATATGGGGGTAATGAATTAAGAAAGGGATTCATTTGAGTAAATTTTAACGGGAGGCGTTTTATTCTACCCGGATACTGCATGCTCTCAAAATACGCCAGTCTGGAAAGAATGCTTGTACCTGATTGTGAAGATGGGGGGAGTGCTTTATCACAGAATGATTTCCATTCCCACAGATATATTTCCTCACCTACCATTTCGGATAACAATTTTAAAGCATCTATGAACCCATCATTAATCAACCGAATCTTTAACTTTTCCAGCTCTCGATCTGCTTTGTTCACATTTTTGTTATCCACCATAAAAGAATAAAACAACCGACCGGAAAATGAAGGTAAATGTTCTAGCTCATCAATTATCCCCGGAAAAAATTCATGCAAAAATCTATACTTAACTGTATATAACCAAACAATGGCAACGGAGGTTGCTATGGAATTGGATTCCGGTAGCCCATCCCAGGCAATCAGCAATTCGACCAGGTCCACTGATTGAGGAAACTGGTGACCGATCTTTTCCAGGTGTAATAATGGTAGCCACTGTTGAATTAACTCCTTCATAGAGAGCATATTTGCAGCAAAGAAGAGTGAGGAGGGATCAGTTTTCATAGTATCAGCCATTTGCTCGAAAAGATGGTTGGAAAAAGCTTGCTTCATTATATAGCAATCCCCGGCAAGCATTTGTTCATATGTGTGGTCATCTCCTCTGCAATCAGGTAGAAACAAACTATAACTTATTGAATCTGATTCCAGGGGTGATCGTTTTGGGAGCGATGACATCAATTTGCTTCTGGATGGCGCCTTCTTCCTGGCTTTAAAAGATGGTGCCGTCATAATCGGCTTATCTGGGGCATACCAGGAAACTTTACCGCTTCTATCACAGAACATCACTTCCATTTGGGAACGAATTGCCTGCCGGCCAAGCTCCTCCAAATCAGCACCGGATGAGAGTGAAAACAATTTTTTAAAAAGACCCCATTCATTGGTGGGCTTCCACCCATCCCACTGCAAGACCCCCAGTGTATCAATATCATAATCACTCGATAGTTTATTTAAAACCAGGCCATTGGGTACTACAAGAGTCGTGATCGGCACAATCAGTTTCTCCTCACTTCGCACTTTAATTTTTCTTAATGTCTTAACAACCTGGACGCCGGAATTTTTTTTTGACACACTTGTATCTGTATAATTGTTGATCTTAACCGAGCTCATATCTTCGGAGTTAATTATCCAGGAGATGGCACCATTTGTTCCAACAACCAGGCCTGGGACCCCAGGGAAAGCAATCCCCTCAACCCTCGTTTCCGGTAGAATAATTTTTACATGAAGCAGATGAGTAGCAAAGGCTAAACTAATCGGGGGAGCATCAAACATAATCGTGCGAGGCTCAGAGGTGGCTCGTGAGGTGACGACTCCACCCCACCCCTGATAAAACCTGGATTCTCCGGATAACCAGTTTTCAAATGCTAGCTCTACTCTCCAGATTCTATCCATCAATATAAAATTATAGGAGGAGACCGGAGCGCCTTCAGAAAGTTCTATAAAAGGGAATTGTTGGAATGCAGAGCGAGCTTCATTCTTTATCTTTTCATTTATCAAAGAAGATAAATATAATTTTTTCCAACCGCTGTTCATATGCCATTGATAAAACCGTTGTAATAGAATTATGTCTTCCGGAGCCCATTCTTCCGGTTGATATTCCAGGAAGTCAAAGGAGGGGTGGAGATTGGTTTGATGCTCAGTTAAGTACATGTTTATCCCTGTTACATACCATTGAAGAAAATCTTTACTACTCTCAGGGAGTTCTTCAAACAGTTTTGTACTAAGGGAGTCCAGTTGAAGGATACGAAAGTGGATATCAAATTCAAGGGTTTCTTTACCAAACACTTCGGAGAGCCTGCCCAGAGCTGCTCGTTTCATTATTTCCATAAACGGTAATTCCTGATAGGCAGCGGTGTACCCCAGAGCAATAATTGCATCTTTTAAGTCTTCAGCCTCAATCTCGACTGTATTGGAAGCTTCAATACGAACATTCACCTCTTCTTGCACAATCGGATTACGGATTTCTTCCAATCCGGGATTATTCATCACTTTATACTGTGTGAACAAAAAAGCCCCGAACAATATCAGCACCAATGTCACAAATAAGAAAGCTTGAACCAGAGTTCTCATTTAAATCCGGGTTTAGATTACAAAGTTCATTTTAAAAAATATTACTGTTGGCTTACTTTAACCTTGATACGATGAAAAATTTTTGACGTTATGAGTCTCTTTATAGTCGATTTTTTTTCTTAACTTTGAAAGGTTTTTATGAAAAACGCATTTTAGTTTCATTTTAAATATTCATTTACGATAATGTAACTTGATTGAGGTCAATATATAAATTATATTCGATAGTAAATAAAGTTAATTTTCATAAATGAGGAATAGAAGATTATGTTGGGTTTTTCGCAAAGAAATAACTTTACCAGTCGCGTGCAGAAAGTGATTCGATTTTCCAAGGAAGAGGCGATTCGCCTGGGGCATGAGTATATTGGAACAGAACACTTACTCCTGGGCATTTTAAAAGAGGGCGAAGGAATCGCTGTTAAAATTTTAAAAAATTTAAACATTGATCTCGAGAAATTAAAACAACGGTTGGAAGAGGCTTCCGGTCCTGCCGGTGGCATGATGACGCTTGGGAACCTCCCTTTATCGAAACGCGCTGAAAAAGTATTAAAAATCACATACTTAGAGGCAAAGAACTTCAAGTCCGACATCATTGGGACGGAACATTTATTGCTTTCTTTACTAAAAGAAAAAGAGGGGCTGGCGTCTCAGGTTTTGATGAGTTTTAATGTTGATTATAATGTTGTATATAATGAGTTAAAAAACATATTAGAGGGTAAACCATCAATGTCGTATTCTTCCCAACCATCTCAGAAAATAAAGACTCCGGCATTAGACCATTTTGGCCGGGATCTCACCCAATTAGCACTTCAGGGGAAACTCGATCCTATAATTGGGCGAGATCAAATCATAGAACGGGTGGCGCAAATTCTTAGTCGTCGTAAGAAAAACAATCCCGTGTTAATTGGGGAGCCCGGTGTAGGTAAAACTGCCATTGCCGAGGGGTTGGCATTGCGGATTATCAGCAAAAAAGTACCGAGAGTGCTCCACAACAAACGAATTGTTGCTCTGGATATGGGAAGCATTGTCGCCGGCACAAAGTATCGTGGACAATTTGAGGAACGGATGAAAGCCATCATGAGTGAACTGGAGAAGGCAGATAACGTCATTCTCTTTATTGATGAGCTACATACGATTGTGGGTGCTGGTGGTGCTTCCGGTTCACTGGATGCTTCCAACATGTTTAAACCGGCACTGGCGCGTGGAGAATTACAATGCATCGGAGCCACGACTCTTGATGAATACCGTATGTATATTGAGAAAGATGGGGCTCTGGAAAGACGATTCCAGAAAGTGATGATTGAACCAACGACACCTGAAGAGACCCTGGAAATACTTCGATTTATCAAATCTAAATATGAGGAACATCATCGAGTACATTACACGGATGAGGCTCTCCTGGCAACGATCCGTCTCTGTGAACGATATATCACCGACAAATTTTTCCCGGATAAAGCCATTGATGTACTGGATGAAACCGGTTCACGAGTGCATATTTCCAGCATCGTTGTGCCTCAAGAGATTTTGGAACTGGAACAACGAATTGAGAAAGTTCGACAGGAGAAAGAACAATTTGCCAAGCAACAAGATTTTGAAAGAGCAGCCAAGTTGCGGGATGTGGAACGACGGTTACAGGAAGAGTTGGCTTTTGAACGAAATAAATGGGAAAGAGAAGAAGAAAATCATATTGCCACTGTCACGGAAGAGGATATTGCAGAAGTCGTCTCCATGATGACCGGTATACCGGTTCAACGAGTTGCCCAGAGTGAATCTGAGAAACTAATTCACATGGAAGAGAACTTAAAAGCAAAAGTCATCGGGCAAGATCAAGCGATAGAAACGATTACCAAGGCTATTCGTCGAACCCGAGCTGGGTTGAAGGATCCCAACCGACCGATTGGATCTTTTATGTTCCTTGGACCAACAGGAGTGGGGAAAACCTATCTGGCAAAAGTGCTTGCTGAATACCTATTTGAACGCAAGGATGCATTGATTCGCATCGACATGTCTGAATATATGGAAAAATTTTCTGTATCCCGACTGGTTGGTTCTCCTCCCGGATACGTGGGTTACGAAGAAGGTGGCCAGTTAACAGAAAAAGTAAGACGTCATCCCTATTCCGTTATCCTGTTTGATGAAATTGAAAAAGCACATCCTGATGTTTTTAATATTTTACTTCAGGTGCTGGACGAAGGTCAATTAACCGACAGTCTGGGTCGACGAGTGGATTTCCGTAATACCATTTTGATTCTGACCAGTAATGTTGGAACCCGTGAAATTAAGAAAAATGTTTCCTTTGGTTTCACACAGGATAAAGACGATGCCGAACATAATGTAATGAAAGAAAAGATCGAAGCGGAGATGAAACGACTGTTTAATCCCGAGTTTTTGAATCGCTTAGATGAACTCATTTTCTTCCGCAAATTGGAGAAGAAAGAAGTGATGAAAATTGTGGATCTGCTGGTAGATGAGATGATTGGTCGCCTGATGGAACATAATATTACCGTTGAACTTACCGATGGGGCCAAGGAATTTATTGTGGAACGTGGTTTTGATCCGGTTTTAGGTGCTCGACCTTTAAAACGGGCTATTCAACGTTACATCGAGGATCCCCTGGCTGATGAAATCCTGAAAGGGTCCCACAATGAAGGATCGGTCATTAAAATAAAGATGAAGAACAAGAACGAATTAGGATTCTATGAAATAAGTAAAAACATTGACGTTGAAGAATAACCATACTTTTCATGCGGTTTTAAAAACTAAAAAGCCTGGGTTCAATTGAATCCAGGCTTTTTTAATTTCCCTCGGTCTTACCAAAGAAAAAACAAAGGCTAATTTTTATCTTTATTC